>JASFLX010000139.1:0-7964 GCA_050117895.1 Desulfobacterales bacterium
GCCAGAATATAATGACCATTAAGCTTCCCAAGACATAACGGACGGAAACCGTATGGGTCTTTTATCCCGATGACTTCTCCTTTGCTGGTCAGCATAATAAAAGAAAATGCGCCTTTAAGCCGTGATGCCGTCTCAACCAAGGCGCCTTGAAAGCCTAATTTTAAACTTTTGACAAAATAATGGAGAAAAATTTCGCTGTCCATGGTGGTCTGAAAAATTGATCCTGTTTCTTCGAGTTCTTTTTTCAGATGGTGTGCATTGACAAGATTACCGTTATGGGCCAGCGCATATGCTTTTTGGCGATGATGGATAACAAAGGGCTGGGCATTGGAAAGTATCGAGCTTCCCGTAGTGGAATAGCGCACATGTCCGATGGCGCTTTCTCCTTCCAAATGTTCCAGATGGGTTATGTCAAAAACATCCGGCACAAGACCCATACCGTTATGACCGACAATGTTATTGTCCCGGACCACAGCGATTCCGCAACTCTCCTGTCCCCGGTGTTGAAGCGCATATAAGCCGAAATAGGTCAGTTTTGCGGCCTCGGGATGCCCATAAATGCCGAAAATCCCGCAGGACTCGCGAGGCTTTTCAAAATAATCCATTTAATTATTATACTCCTGGATAGTTTTAACCGAAAGAGCTTTTTTCTTGAACGCAGCGATACCATTGCACATGGCCATGGCACCTGCGATTGTTGTTGTATAGGGGATATTGAATTTTATGGCCGCGCGTCTTATTTTATATCCGTCCCGCCGGGTTTCGCCTCCTGAGCCGGTATTGATAACCATCTGAATTTCTTTGTTCTTAATGGCATCAACCACATGGGGGCGGCCCATAGAGACTTTATTGATCATTGTATTGGATATGCCATGATTCTTTAAAAACGAAAAGGTCCCCCGGGTTGCCATGATCATAAAACCCATTTTGTGAAATTCAGATGCAAACGCAAGTGCTGCTTCCTTGTCACGGTCTTTTACACTGATAAAAACCGTTCCCTTGTCCGGAAGATGGTTTCCGGCTCCGAATTGTGCTTTGGCATATGCAGATCCGAAATCCGAATCGATTCCCATGACTTCTCCGGTTGATTTCATCTCCGGTCCAAGAAGGGTGTCCACATCGGGAAAACGGTCAAACGGCATAACAGACTCTTTAACGGAAACATGGGTCGGGATTATTTCACTGCCAAGTCCGAGGTCCAGCAACGTATGGCCGAGCATCACCTTTGTGGCGAGTTTGGCCAGAGGTAAGCCGGTCGCCTTACTGACAAACGGAATTGTTCTGGAAGCTCTGGGATTTACCTCAAGAACAAAAAGCCGGTCGTTTTTAATGGCAAACTGTACATTCATCAAACCCACAACATCAAGTTCCAACGCCATTGCCTTGGTGGCGGTGATAAGCTCATTGAGGACAGAATGTTTAATGCTTTTGGGCGGCAGGACACAGGCCGAATCACCGGAATGAATCCCCGCCTCTTCAATATGCTCCATGATTCCGCCAATCACGGTTCTCTTGCCGTCTGAAATGGCATCCACATCCACTTCAATCGCATCATCTAAAAATTTGTCTATCAGAACCGGATGGCCCAAAGATTCAGTGATTGCAATCCGGGTAAAGTTTTCCAGATCCTGAGGGAAGTATACGATTTTCATGGCCCTGCCCCCCAGTACGTATGAAGGACGGACAATGACTGGATAACCGATTTTTTCGGCCACGGCCACGGCTTCTTCCACGGAGGAAGCGGTGCCGTTTGCGGGCTGAATCAGACCCAGCTTGTTCAACATGGCCTGAAAAAGTTTCCGATCTTCAGCTCTGTCTATACTTGACGGCTGGGTACCGAGAATTGGAACCCCGGCTTCATGGAGCGGTACGGAAAGATTCAGAGGCGTCTGGCCGCCAAATTGGACAATGACTCCCATGGGTTTTTCAGTTTCTACAATATGGAGTACATCTTCTTTGGTCAGCGGTTCGAAGTAGAGTTTGTCTGAAGTATCGTAATCCGTGCTCACGGTTTCGGGATTGCTGTTGACCATGATACTCTCAACCCCTTCTTCACGAAGGGCAAAGGAGGCATGGACACAGCAGTAGTCGAACTCGATCCCCTGGCCGATCCGGTTGGGTCCGCCCCCTAAAATCATCACCTTTTTTTTATCGGAAACCCTGGCTTCATTTTCCGTCTCGTAGGTGGAGTAGTAATAGGGTGTGGCCGCTTTGAACTCGGCCGCGCACGTATCCACAAGCTTGTAAACCGGACGGATGCCAAGGGTATTGCGTGTCCGGCTGATCTCGTCTTCCGTGGAATCTGTTAAATATGCGATCTGTGTATCTGAAAACCCCCAAGATTTTGCTTTTATTAAAAGTGATTCAGATAAGTTGGGTACCATTGATTTAATGCGTTGCTCAAGATCCACGATTTGTTTTATCTGATACAAAAACCAGGGATCAATACCGGTTAATTTATAAATGAATGGAATGGACATTCCGTTTAACAGGGCATGACGCAGGTAAAAAATGCGCTGAGAATTTGGGGTGGCCAGCTTCTGTTCGATTTCGGATGTTGACAATTTTTTTACTGAATCATCCGGTTGATCCAGAGTGTCCTTGCCATCGGCACCCAGCCCGGAGCGACCGATCTCAAGGGACCTTAACCCCTTTTGCAGCGCCTCTTTAAATGTCCGGCCGATGGCCATGGTTTCCCCCACGGATTTCATCGCCGTCGTAAGATAGTCCGGTGTTTCGGGAAATTTTTCAAATGTCCAGCGCGGTATTTTTACGACACAGTAATCCAGGGTCGGCTCAAAAGATGCAAAGGTTTCTCCGGTAATGTCGTTGGGGATTTCATCAAGTGTATATCCCACCGCCAGCTTGGCTGCAATCTTGGCAATGGGAAATCCCGTGGCTTTGGAAGCAAGGGCCGAGCTGCGGGATACCCTGGGATTCATCTCAATTACGATCAATTCTCCGTTTTCGGGGTTCACGGCGAACTGGACGTTTGAACCGCCGGTATCAACGCCAATCTCTCGCATGATTGCGATTGACGCATCCCGCATGGCTTGATATTCCTTATCTGACAGGGTCTGAGCCGGTGCAACCGTAATGCTGTCGCCGGTGTGTATGCCCATGGGGTCCATGTTTTCGATGGAACATACAATCACGACATTGTCATTTTTGTCCCGCATGACCTCCAGTTCATATTCCTTCCAGCCCAGAACCGATTCTTCCAGCATTACCTGCCCGATAAGACTTGCATCCAGTCCTGCTTTTGCCACTTTTTCCAGATCTTCCGGGTTGTAGGCTGCACCACCACCGGTACCGCCCAGCGTAAAACTGGGACGAACAATTATCGGAAATCCGATGTCACGACTGACGGCTCTGGCCTCTTCCATGTGGGTTGCAAAGCCGCTTTTGGGCAGGCGAAGTCCTATATTTTCCATGGCATTGCGGAACAGTTCCCTGCTTTCAGCCTTTTGAATCGATTGGATTGACGCGCCGATCATTTCTACACCGAATTTATCGAGCACGCCCATACCTGCAACTTTTACGGCGGTATTAAGTCCTGTCTGACCTCCCAGCGTGGGGAGCAGAGCACAGGGGCGTTCCTTTTCGATGATTTTTGCAACCGCCTGCGGTACAACCGGTTCGATATAGGTTCGATCGGCCGTTTCAGGGTCGGTCATAATGGTTGCGGGATTACTGTTGACAAGGACGACTTCGTAGCCCTCTTCTTTTAACGCCTTGCAGGCCTGAGTTCCCGAGTAGTCAAACTCGCATGCTTGGCTGATAATAATCGGACCGGCGCCGATGATGAGAATTTTGTGTATGTCGGTGCGCTTAGGCATTGTTTTTTTGCATCATATTCTTAAATTCGTCAAAGAGATATTTTGCATCATGAGGGCCGGGTGAGGCTTCCGGATGGTACTGGGCGGTAAGGATCGGTAATTCTTTGTGTCTGAACCCTTCCAGTGTATTATCATTCAAGTTGATGTGAGTGATCTCAATATTCTTACCGTCAAGGCTATGGGTATCCACCGCAAATCCGTGATTTTGAGAGGTGATTTCGATTCTCCCTGTTAACAGATTCTTTACCGGCTGATTGGCGCCCCGGTGGCCGAATTTCAATTTAAAGGTTTTTCCTCCAAGGGCAAGCCCTAAGAGTTGATGTCCCAGGCAGATGCCGAACATGGGAACATATCCCAGCAGCGACCGAATGGTTTCTATGGCGTAGGTTACCGGCTCCGGATCACCGGGTCCGTTTGAAAGAAGAATTCCGTCAGGTTCCATGGCTTTGACCGTATGGGCTTGTGTCCAAGCAGGCACCACTACAACTTCAATTCCCTGGGATTCCAGACATCTTAACATATTATATTTTATCCCGAAGTCAAAGGCCACCACAGAAAATTTTTTATCTTTGCATTTCCAAATGTTTTTATTTAAACCGGTTGTTGTCGGTTCGCAAAGGATGGGCTTTCCGTTGGTCCAATAAAAAGGAGTTTTAGTGGTAACCGCTTTTGTAAGATCCTGCCCCTTCATGCTGGGGATCTTCCGCGCACGTTTTACACAAGATGACGTGTCAAGATCCTCTGTGGAAATGAATGCCCGCATGGCTCCTGCCTTTCGAATATGTCTTGTCAGAGCGCGGGTATCGAACTGTTCTATACCGAGCACTCTTTGTGCTTTGAGATAATCGGCCAGGGAGGAAGTCGATCTATAATTGCTGGGAAAATTTTGGTATTCCTTTACCAGAAAGGCTGCAACCTGAATTCGGTCGGACTCCACATCTTCGGGATTGACACCATAGTTGCCTATCAAAGGATAGGTCATAGTCACCATCTGGCCGCTGTAAGACGGATCGGTAAGAACTTCCTGGTATCCGGTCATGCTGGTATTGAACACCACTTCACCCCCGATTTCACCGTGTCCGGTAAAACTTTTACAGGTAAATGTTCGTCCGTCTTCCAGAGCTAAAAGTGCTTTCATGCGAATATGTTAAGGCAGATATGTCGAACATGCAACCATTGAGTAAACCAAATTACAAAATTTAGTTTGCTATATATTTTCACCTCATTTGAGGTTTCAAGCTTCCTGCCAGTCTTCCCCCCATTCTTCGGCGCCAACAGATTCTTTGGCCAGAACATCCAGGGTAACCGCCTGCACCTTGCGAAAGACTTCTGTATAATTCTTTTTTTCGCCATTGACCGTCAAGAGGTCGTCTTCTATGGAGATGCCGAAAAGTTTTTGGTTTTCCTCTAAATAAGGGAGGATCAACTCCCAGTCTGCGGGACTTAAGTCGACAAATTCACCGCCGTTCAATTGGTCCACAACGACCTTGTGGTGTGGGTCCCTTAAATAGATGGCGCCGCCGGAAGCCAGAGAGAAGAGATTGGAGCCCGGATAAGGTGTGGCCTGATCGACAATGCTGGCCTCGTCATCGAACTCGATGCCGTTAAGAACAACAAACCCGCCGCCGTTGAGGGGATCGCCGGCCATAAACGATTCTGCCAGATAATCGAGACAGGTACCGTTGATCACCACCCTGGGATGTCCCACCGCATTAATCAAAGGACGGCCGGCGGCATTGCCCAGCACAAATACGGTTCCCCCTTTGGCGCCGTACATAAATGTCTGACCCACATCACCGTATATAACCAGTTTTCCGCGTTTCATAATCTGGCCCAGTTGATCCTGAGCATTTCCGTGGACATATATCTCCAATCCGTCGATGCCGGACGCAAGGTAGTCGCCGGAACTGTCATAAACATCTATCCTAACGTCATCGGAGTCGCTTGACAGTCCACAGCCACAGAATCGCTGTCCCCTGTACCCATAGCAGATGAACGTTTTCCATCCCAGTTTATAGGCGGCACAGATCAGGCGCGCGTCACAGCCATCGCCTTCAGGCGGGAATTCCCGGGCATTAATCACCAGAACCTTTTCATTGCCGTCAGGGGAACGCAGACGATCTCGTATCTTCCAGTCGATGTAACGATATGTCCCGGCATTATTATCAGAAAGATTGGGCGAATCCTGAAAAATTGATGTCAGGCTTTGTCTAATGAGTTGCAGTATGGATCTCCGTTTCTTATCTCCGGTTGGAAAACGACGGTCCATAAGGTGCGTCAGGATCTCGATGCCTTTTGACTTGATGGTGTCATTTCCGGCGGCCTGTTTTTTAATCTCTTCACAAAAGTGTCTGATCGAGGGATAATCCCAGGCGGCCATCTGCCGGCAGCAATAATCCTTAAATTCAGAGATATCCGCACGGGACAGACCTTGCGTTACCGCCTGATCGATTTCGGCGGCATTTGCAGGTGTTACAATTTCAGGGGGTGTTTTATATGGTTTTTGATGTTGGGGTGTCGTAACCACCTCACCGAATTTATTTGTACACACGAGTTCTTTGGAGCCGTCACCCTTGCCGGCGTCTTTGACGGTAAAAATGAAAGCGCCGCCGTCGGTTGCACTGCCTCCGCGGGCATTCCAGTATTTGTCCGCTATGGGGCAAAACCGGCTGTCCTCTACTGCAAGATTCTCCAGCGTGGCATCAATGGCCTGCTTTTCCGAACATACCAGGGCGATCTGAACTTCTCCTTCCTGCAAAGCAAATACCTGCGGACGCAACATGGAGGTGTCGGTAATACCGAGAAGCTGAAAATAATGGTCATAAGGGTTGTTGCGCGCAATGATAAAAAACCAGGGACCGTCCGGCGAAGCATGAATATGAGCGGCTTGTAAGTATCTATAAATATGCTGTTTCTCCGGTGGCAGCAAATCGAAATCATATTCTGAGGTGGGTGCCATGGCCTCGATGATATATTCTAATGGATATTCGAAGGTTCGGTTGAGCAGGTCGAGCAGCAGAACCGAAACCTCGGTATCTGTTAAAAATTGCGGAAAGATATTGTTCTGCTTCAAATATTCGCTGACCGCATAATAGTTGGCAAAGTCACCATTGTGGACCAGGGCTTCATCCAATCCGATAAAGGGATGCGCGCCGCCGGGATGCCAGACCCTTCCTTTTGTGGGATAGCGCTGGTGTGCAATCCATCCGTGGGCTTTGAAATCCTCCATACAGTAATACTGCGTGGCCTGTTCCGCATAACCCACGATTTTCAGGATCATGATATTACGGCCGTGGGAAAGAACAAAGGCCTGTTTTTCGCCCAGGGAAGCGTAAAACTTCTGATTTAAACGAAAAGAGTTTTGATAGATAAATTCATCTTCAGCCCTGCCGGGTTTCAAATCCTGAAGCTTATTCTCCTCAATAAAACGATCCAGCACATGTTTTTTGACCCTGACAAAATAACGCCACACATCCGGAGGCTTGACGTCTAATCCTTGTATGTCTCGGTAATCGTCAAGGCAGGGAATGCGTTCGGCTTTATGAACTTCCAGAAATGGAGCAATGGCGGATTCTTCAACGTCGGGTCGGGATTTTGGATCCAGCAGGGCAACCTGAAGCAGATAATGGGTGTCCAGAACTTCCTGGGTTACCCCCAAGTCTTGAGCGGACAGGCCCACCGCGGCGATACCGCCGCCCTTACCGTTGCCGCGATTATGCATCTGAACCGAAGGTTCATAAATATGGCGGCCACGTACCGGAACCGATGAAATAAAACCGGTTACACCGCATCCGCCCTCTTCGGCGGACTTTTTAAGGGGTGTATTTCCGTGAGGCAGGCGGCCCCGAGATTTCAGTATATTTTTAATTGTTGAGTCCAAACCGTAAAACATTATTTAATCCTTTATCAGATAATGTCCACTGTCGAATTTTCAATATCCGGTTTTCGAGTATTTTTCACCTGGGCATTGAAAATTGGACAAATGCCTAAATAGTGCCCGAACGAAAACTAGGATTTTTCGTTAAGATCAAGGAAGACGAAAATTTTAACCACAGGAATACTCGTCGTATTTCGAGGATTAAAATTTGAGTCTGACGCAGATATTGACGGAAAAGACAGTTTTCG
>JASFLX010000140.1:0-7961 GCA_050117895.1 Desulfobacterales bacterium
ACCATCCGATCAGCCACGCGATCCTGTGGGACATGGATTGCCTGACAGGCGCGAGGCCTGCGGCCTTTAAAATATGGTTTATCATATCCCATAAAGGAACAGGGTCTCCCTGGCTGATGAAATATATATTTCCGGAAAGTTTCGGATTCTTTCCCAAACCATCCGCAGCCAGAATATGGGCATCTGCAGCATTGTCTATGTAAACCGTGTCTACAAGGTTTTTACCGTTGCCCACTCTTATCAGATTTTTCGCTCTTGAGATAATCCTGGGGACAAAATGTTTATCCCGGGGTCCCCATATCAAATGAGGCCTCAAAATTATTGTCATTAACCCCTCGTTGGCAGCCTTGATGACATTCTGTTCTGCAATCGCCTTTGTTTTCGGGTAATGCGCATAATATGTTGCCGGATAAGGGACAGATTCGTTAACCCCTTCCATGTCCGTACCGTTAAAGACAACGCTGGGCGAACTGGTATAAATCAGCCCTGAAATATTATGCTTTATACAGCCGGCAATAACGTTTTGTGTGCCGATGACATTGGTTTTGTAGTAGTCGGAATAATTCCCCCAGATCCCGGCTTTGGCTGCGGTATGAAAAACAAGGTCCACGCCCTTTAATGCTTGTTCCATTGCAGTATTATCACGGATATCGCCCTGTATCTGTTCAATACCCATGGAACCGAGTTCGGGGTATAGGTTTCGTGAAAAACTTCGGACATGATCGCTTCTTTGCACCAGCAGTCTTAAAATGGCTCTGCCCAAAAAACCTCCACCCCCGGTAACCAGAACTTTTTTGGAAGTGTTTTCTTTTATGGATTCATGATTTTTCATAAATTTAACGTCTCGGAAATTCTACAATTTATTGAAAATAAATGTATTTTTTAGGCTTATATTTTTAACTCGGACAAGGAATAATGGAATGATGGAATATTGGAATGATGATTTAAAGAAGATGACATTCCTCTATTTAATTCCCGCCAAGAGGAATTTTACAATAACCCAACTTTCCATTTTCTCTCTGAGCCGCAGACTCTAAGAGCCGGAGGCCCATAACCCAATATTCCAGTGTTCCAATATTCCAACAATCCAATTGTGAGCGAAGCGAACTAACTTGATTTTTTTTCTGCCCATATTGCCAGTTTTTCACGGAAAATCTTTGAATTGTGACGGATGTCTACCGGAAAAGACTTGCAAAACAATATGCTGTTGATGTTTTTTGTTAATTCGTTTTGCTGGGCGAGTTCAAAAAGTTCTTTTTTAATTTCCTTTTTATTATATCTATCTTTGCCATGTTCCAGTTCGACGCATATGATGGGTTTTTGTCGACCCATAGGACCTATTCCTACAAGGGCGCTTCGAAACACCAGGGGATGATTGTTAAAAATTGCCTCGCAAGGGATAGTAAAAAGCGTCGTTTTTTCAGTGGTCACGCGATGGCTTTTGCGACCGCAAAACCATATCCTTCCCTTTGAATCCATCCATCCGAGATCACCCATCCGATGCCAGACCGTATTACCGTCTTTAATTTTGGCCAGTGCATCTGCTGTCGGTCTTTCAAAATAGTTTCGGGTTACCAGATCTCCTTTAACCGTTATCTCACCAATTTCGTTGTCTTCAACCACAAGATCGTTTGACCACTTATTGATGGGGGCGTCGCTGATTTTGATAATGCGTATGTCCAAATCGTTGATGGGGCGTCCGATACAGATACCGTAGCCCTGCTCGCTGAGTTTTCTGGTTTCAGACAGGATTTCATTGCTCGAGATCGATATGACAGGCACTGCTTCAGTGGCGCCGTATGGCGTATGAATCTCGGCATCGTCACACAGCATGAAGGAAAACTGCTCAATAACAGATGGTGATACCGGCGCACCGGCTGAGATTACCCTTTTCAAAGACGGCAGCTTGATGCGTTTTTGTTTGCCGTATTTGCCAACGCGATTCAACAGGGCGGGTGAGGCGAACATGCTGGTAACCCCCTGGTTTACAATAGCCTCGATGATCTTTTTAGGGTTTACCCGGGCAGGTTTTGTGGGGTCCATATCCGGTATCACTGAAGTGATTCCCAACGCCGGCCAAAAAAGGGCAAAAAGCGGAAATGTGGAAAGATCTATTTCATGGGTTGAAATGCCCAAGTGGGATTTTATATTACGGAGTTGGGCGTCAAAATTGCCATGAGTATATACCGCACCCTTGGCCGGCCCCGTGCTGCCGGTGGTAAAAAGAATGGCGGCCGTCTCATCCCGACCAGTCTTCGCCATTTCATAGGCCCTCCAGGGAACCTGACGCACACGGCTGAGTGTAGCACCTTTCAAAAACCAGCGCCGGCCCACGGTTATCCATGTCCTTACCGTATTGAAATATTTTGGATAAAGGGTTGGAAGTACATGAGCAACAGGAATACCGATAAACGCATGGGGACGGCCTTCTCTGAAGCAGTCGACCATACGGCGTATTCCCATTCCGGGATCGACGATAACCGGAACTGCTCCGGTTTTGAAAAGTGCAAATATGATAATAAAAAATTCCAGGCCGGGTTTTACCATCAAAATGGTCCGCGTACCGCGATTGATGCCTATTTTTTCAAAGCCGTGGGCCAAACAGTCGGATTCCCGATCGAGTTGTAGAAAAGTAAGATGAGAATATGAAACCCTTCCATTAGGATCGCGGGCTGCAGGATAAACCACCGCTCTTTTATATGGCGCTATTTTGACCATCCTTTTAAGATGGGATGCAACGTTTACCATATGATTCTTTTTTTTCATGATGGATTGGGAGCAGTTTTTCGAATCGATTTTGAGTTGAAAATCTTCATGTAAATATTTTTTTAGGGTCGCAGCCCCGCATCAACGTTCTTGGATTCAGGTTCCGGTGGAAGGTTCGGTTTTATTAAAAAATTTTTTTTGAGAGATGTGACAACGTTGTCGATTTTATCAACGGCGACACGGATTTCATGAATTCCTTGAGCTGCAGTCTGTGTGACTCGGGGTATATCGTGACTCCCTTTTTCTAAGTTGACAAGGATGAGCTTAAGAATCTCAACCGCGTCTTCAACGTCCTTAACGATTTTTTTAATACTCGGGATAGTTTCCAGCACGCTGGTTTCAATTTTTTCCAGAGCCGCTAAATCGTCTCCCACTTTGTCAAGATTTTGGTGTACATGGTCAAGCAGTGCCCTGGATTTTATAATGCCGCCAACCGTACCCTTGCCGGACGCAATATCCCGGGTAATCGTTTCAAGATTGGCCAGAGTTTTGTTGGCATGTTCAAATGCTTCGAAAAGAGGCCCTTTGGGATCGCGCATGGTTTTAACGATTCTTGAAATTTCCTGGGCCGCCTCAACAATCATCTTGGCTGTCTTTTCAACCTGAAACTCCTCCAGATAATTAGAAATGGATTTCCCCGGACTGGAAGGAATTTCACCCCCCACAGGAATCAGTGGCGCATCTTTACTACCGGGTATAATTGAGATATATTCTGATCCTATTAACGTGGGGCTTTTCACCGTGGCTATGGAATCTGTTTTGATTCTTGATCTAAAATCGTCTAAAATCTTCAGCGTGACTTCTACCTTGTCACCGACAAGGGTTATATCTTTTACTTTTCCAATGTTGGCACTAAACAGTTTTACAGCTGTATCGGTTTGGAGGTTATACCCCTCATCAAAAACCGTATAATAAGTGATATATTTTTTGAACCAGTCTTTACCGCGACCGATGATGACCACCGTTACCAAGAGAAGAACGGCGACGCTGATGATAAATGTGCCCACGATTTTTTCTTTTTTGCTAAAATCAAGTTCCATAACTTGTACCTGTAATATTTAACCCTAATTAAGCGTAAACAAAATCGAAAACGATCATTATCTTCCTGTTTTAATGAGTCTTTCGATAATTTGAATAGGTTTTAATATCTCTTCTATCAGTGAAATATGAATTCTGTTATTTTATATCGATTTTGTTTACCCTGCGGGAAAGCCGATGACACCCCATCTCCTTTGTTATCAAGGCCTCGCAGTAGATGACTACGGCTTCGCCCTTGATGCCTCGGATTAACTCAATTAGGGTTTACCGAGTAATTTGTGTTAACGTGCCCCCGGCAATCAATACCTTTCTGTTGGAAAATGTTTCAATAAAATCCCGATCACGGGAGAAAAATACGACGGCGTGTCCGGCCTTTAGGATGTCCTCAAGAATTTCGTTGAAAATATAAAAACTCTTAAAACCGAAATAATGTTCCGGACGATCGAGCAGCAACACGTCAAAAGATTTTGTAATTTCCCGTATGGCAATGGCGGTTCGTAAATCTACCGGCCGAAGTTCTCCAGGCCGTAAATCGAGCTTGTCTTCAAGGTCAAATATTTTTAAAAATTTCGTTACATTTTCGTCCAAAGGTAATGAAAGTGAATTTTCGAAATAGCATCTCATTAAAAGAAGGTTTTCCCTGACGGTTCTGTTGCTTATCATTGCCGAGTCTTGTCCGATATAGCCTATTTTCCTCTTGAAGGGAAGAAGTTCGCGGTAGTCTGAAAAATTTATCATTTCACCCGTGAAACAGTAAGTGCCGCTTACGGGGCTCACGAGCGTTGCAAGTGCTTTAAGAAAAATGTGGGCATCATCTGTTGAGTCTGTCTGCAAAGAACATATATCACCGCTTGACAGCGCAAAATAGGAATTTTTAAGACCGTTACCCGTCCCAATGGGATTCAGACAAAAATCAGAAAGCTCTATTAAGTACATGTTTTCTCTTACATATAAAATATTGTTGATATAATTATATTGCTCACCAGGCAATAGAAAACACTTTCAAGTGCCGCTCTGGACGTTCCCACGGGAATGTCGGTGACCTGTTTTTTTATTTTGAATCCGTGGGTTAGGCTTGTCACAGTAATAATAATGCCAAAGCATATGGCTTTAACGATTCCCACAGCGATATCGGTACCGGAAATTGACTTTGCGATCTGTGTATGAAAGTTGTCAATAGGGATATAAGTGAAAGTCCATACCAGCGCGTACCCCCCGAGGATGGACACCAGATCAAAAACGATAAAAAGACAAAGAACCGCTGAAACGATACCGACCAGCCTGGGAAGGCATATGATCAGCATTGGATCCATACCCGCCATTTCAATGGCTTCTATTTCATGCAGCGTATTCATGTAACCCATCTCAATGGTAACGGCGGTGGCGGATCGCAGTATGACCAGAAAAGCGGTTATGATGGGTCCCAGTTCCCGCACGATTAAAAGGACAGTTGTTTTGCCAAGATCGTATTGTCCTGATACTCTGGAAAACTGAATAATAAGAATACACCCGATAATCAGTGCAATGGGGATAATGATGGGAAGCGACTCCACACATGTAAAATATATTTGTTCAAGAGTAATCCTTCTTACAATAACCCGGCCGCTCTCGGGTCTTTTAAAAATAAGAATCATGATCCTGTAGGTAAAGGCGAACAGGCTAAGGATATGGTCGACAAATTTTAAGGTTTTTCTGCCGATATGTCCGGTAATTTTTTCCATTTTATCTTGGTTCACGCTGGAACGATGAAATATGTGCAGGTAGATTCACAAAATGCGTCCTCCGTAAGGCAAGTCAGCGGTCTATCTGGCAATTGCCAACGCTGGATCAAACTTTCCCGACACGGTCGGACTCTGGGCGCTTCGTGTTGCTCTTCTTACCTGCTCGGACAAATACGGAATAAGCTCACCCAGGCTGACTTTCCTATCCTGATTGTAATCCGCTTTTCCTTTTAAGGCTTCCATAAGGTAATAGGTAAACACACCATGCCCGCCTCCCCATTGATTTCCTTCCTGGGAAGTTTGCTTCTCACCCGAAGCGCTGATAACGGCAACCCCTTTACCGATTTTGGAAAGTTTTTCAAGACGGGTACTGATGGGGTTGACCCCAATACCCCGGGTGGAACGGCGACACACATCAAAGCTCTGCCCCACACCACCACTGTGGCAAGCGTCAGCGATCACAATGACCCGTTTCGCCTTGATAAAGCGCTTGAGCGCCGTTTCTACGTCCCACATGGGAAAACCGGTTGCAGCAATATTATCATACTGGGTATCATAGGGCAAAAGGTAAAGATTCTCTGGAGAATCCGGAGAATCCGGAGAACCGTGCCCGGCAAAATAGATAATTACTATATCCTCTTGAATGGCCTGTCGGAGCCAATTGAACAGGGCATCTTTAATGTTTCTCCCCGTGGCTTTTTTATCCAGGAGCAACCTAATGTTATTTGGCGCATATTTTCCACCTTTTGATGAAACAAGCCAATGATAAAAATACTTGGCATCGGCGGTAGCATAACGCAGGGATTGAATACGGGTATCGGAATATCTCGAAACTCCGATGATAACCGCCCAGTGCTGGCGAAACATTTCCTTTTTCGGCAAAAATGGTGTTTGCTGTGATATACCGATATCTTTTTCCGCAATCTGTTGTACCAGATCGATATCCACCTGTATATCTTGGTTTGAGGTAACGGTAATCCATTTTCTTTCCGTTATATATCCCTCTCGGGAAACTTCCAGATGATAAGATCCGGAATTTAATTCAATTCCCGGTGTATAACGCGGCTTAATGTTTAATATCCGGATTTTTGAATCACGAGGAGTTACATTGACATATAGACGGGATGTTAATGCTGGATAAGCCTTCTGACTTCCGGGAGCACCGGCCTCCCCTGCATATTGGATTTTTTCTATTTGCAGATATTTCCTGATCTTCTGCGAATCTGAGATGCTGACGGAAATTTTTTTAAGTGCATCTTGTACCGCTCTCTGAGTGGTAACCGGAAGATCCTTTTTCCATGAACCCATGGCGTTTATCATGGCCATCATTTTTCCCTTTTCTTTACCGGTTCCCTGAACATCTTTTTCCCAGATGGTTTTGCCGTTATTATCCAGAATTTTAAAATGCATGTAAATGTCGGACTGAAGGGTTCCCGGGGACACAAGGGTCATATCAGAAACCCCGAACGAATAATCTTTAATGGTGGGCACAATCGTACCCATGGCTCCTTTTCCCGCGTTCACCGAGTCAACGATATTGAGCTGTCTGAATAAACTTTGAAGAGTTTTTTTTGATGCGCTTGTGACGATATTGCCTAACGGGACTTTAAACGTATGGACGCTGCCTGCAAACGATGAGGGGTGTCCTTCCCAGATTTTCGATTTAAGCTCTTCTGACAGATAAAGGTTCATGGTGGCAGGTAAAACTTTACCTTTATAAGAGGTGGCAATCTTTTCAGGTTTGACCATGTCAACGGAATAGGAGCATCCTACGGCAAAAAGCAGCAACAAAATATAACTAAATTGGGTTCTCATTTTTCTGCTACCTCAAAATCATAAACGTTATTGTCGAATCACTGCCGGTACAACTTATGTGCTTGGGCTATTTAGTGCCTGAACGAAAACTGTCTTTTTCGCCAATATCTGCGTCAGACTCAAATTTTAACCCGCCACCGAACTTTGGCGGGTTAATCCTCGAAATACGACCAGTATTCCTGCCTGCCCCGTAGGTCCGGCAGATCGTACTGGGGTGGTTAAAATTTTCATCTTTCTTGATCTTAACGAAAGATCCTAGTTTTCGTTCGGGCACTATTTAAGTTTAATACACCAGAGCTTATTGAGAATTTATTTTCATGTACTTTTGCCACCTTTTTTCAAAATTATTAAAATCTCCTTTCCACCGGTTGGCATGCAAATCGCTTTTAATTGAATCAAGACGCTTTTTATTTTCCTCCGGGGTATAATGTTCATTGGTTGAAACCGTACGGGAACGAACCATTCGATCAAGCAAATTGGCCATTAACCCGGGCGGATACCCGCAGCGGGCTGCAAAAACCATCCCCAAACGATCCGCCTCCCGTTCATATTTAGAAAGACGGCCGGAAAATATGGTCTCATAAACGGCCAGGGCAAAGTCATCCAGATCTTCTTCCTGTT
>JASFLX010000141.1:0-7892 GCA_050117895.1 Desulfobacterales bacterium
CTTTCAAGGAAAAACCTCTGGTGTCTGCAAATTTGGAATAGTATCTTGCCAAACTAATAATCACGGCAATCTTGACAAGCTCTGACGGTTGGATTGAAATAGGGCCCAATATGAGCCAGCGTCTTGCGCCTCCTACATATTTCCCCATCATTAATACATATATCAAAAGCACTATGCATACCGCATAGATTGCAGGAGACCATCGATATAATGATTTATAATTAATCAAAAAACACAAAACCATGCCGGTCATCCCGATACCATACCAGATGATCTGTTTGAAATAGAGTGTTTTTTCCGGCGTGGGCGTCGCTGATGTTACCGCGCTGTATAGGGTAATAAGACCGAATAGTCCGATTAAAAAAGTGAGCCCCAATAAGCCCCAATCAAAGTATTTTACAAACCGCCGATCAAACATCGTCCCTATGCTCCATATGGATAAAGGTGTTGAAAAATTTACAACTCATTGAAATTAACAGTCTATTAATTTCAACCTATTTATGCCGTCCGAATGGAATAATGGAATGCTGGAATATTGGGGGTAAGGACGGAAATAAACCATTTTAATTGTAAAAAACTCCTTTCCTTCGACTTCGTTCAGGACAAGCTCATCCATCATTTTTCCCGGCCTGTCTCGCAAGTCCGGTGGATCTTAACGGAGTGTAACTTTTTCTCTAATTAACCTGAGTCATCACTCCATTATTCCATCATTCCATCATTCCAATTGGGGCGTTATTATTGCTTCGAACTTTCAGCTTTCAGCTGTCTGCCATATTCATCCTTTTCCAAATAAGTCATAATGATTTCCCTTGCTATGGGCGCCGCTGCCGTTGATCCGTGTCCTCCATGCTCTACAAATACGGCAACAGCTATTTGTGGATCCGCCGATGGCGCATAAGCCACGAACCACGCATGAGGTTTGAACTGGTCCGGCATATCTTTTTCAGACAGATTGGGTTCATTACGACGTCCAACCACTTGGGCGGTTCCGGTTTTTCCACTAATATCAACATTCTTAATATATGCAATATGTGCTGTGCCTTTGGGATTGCTAACGACTTCCCTCAGGCCTTTTTTGACGATCTCCAATGTTTTTTTGCCGGCAGGCAGTCCGCCGATCACCTGTTTTTTGCTTTGAATAACAATATCACCATCCACTGTTCTAACCGACTCAAGTATCAAAGGCTTATATCTTGTTCCGCCGTTTGCCAATGCCGAAGTCAGAACCAGCATCTGCAGCGGTGTTGATAGATTATACCCCTGCCCGATGGCGACTGAAAGGGTCTCTCCTCCCTGCCAGGCAATGCCGGTTCGCCGCTTTTTCCAAGCCGCGGAGGGAACCAGCCCTGCTGCCTCATCGTCCAGATTTATTCCGGTTTCAGAACCCAACCCACATGCCTTGGCGTAAAAGGCCAGCCGATCTATGCCCACCTTTTGACCCACCTGGTAAAAAAAGACGTCACAAGATTCAGCCAATGCTTTAATAATATTTACATCGCCGTGTCCTCCATGTCTCCAGCATCTATATATGCGATTCCCGTATTTATAATGCCCCGGACAGTTCATAGTTGTGTTTTCATCGATAACGCCTTCCTCCAGCCCTGCAATTGCGGTTACAATCTTAAAAGTAGATGCCGGAGGATACTCACCTTGGATAGCCTTGTTTTCCATTGGCCGTAACGGATTGGAAATAAGAGACTCCCATTGTTTGTGTGACATACCGTCAACAAAAGCATTCTGGTCAAATGAAGGGGAGCTTGCCATTACAAGTATATCGCCTGTTTCCGGATCCATGGCTACCACGGCTCCGGCTGTTCCTTCTAAAAGTGCTTCCGCCTTTTTCTGCAAAATGTAGTCAATAGTCAGATAAATATTTTGTCCGGGCAGGGCATCAACTGTTTTTAAGACTTTAACAACCTGTCCCATAACATTTACTTCAACCTGTCTTCCCCCTCGTTCTCCCTTTAAAAACCGCTCAAACACCTTTTCCACACCAAACTTTCCAATAAAATCACCGCCTTTACACTCCGGATACTTCCCAGATTTAAGTTCATCAGAATTGATTTCACTCAAATATCCGATGAGATGGGCGGCGCTATGTGTTTTGATGTAGTGTCTCCTCGGCTTGATATTTAGGACAATACCGGGAAGATCGAACTTTCGAACCTCAACAGCCGCAAGGCAATCCCGCCCGATATCCTGTTTCAAAAGAATCGGTTTATAGGATGAAACACCTTTATTATCCCCAATTTTTTTCAGAAGTTCCGACACAGGAACGTTAATCAGCTTGGCCAGCTTCTCAATCGTACGATTAACCGGTTTGGCATCTTTTAATATAATACTAAGATCAAACGCCGGACGATTATCAACAAGAAGTATTCCATTGCGATCAAAAATCATCCCTCTGAAAGCATCTGTACTTTGCAGGCGAATACAGTTGTTTTCTGAAAGCCGCCTTAACTCCTGCCCCTCAATCACCTGAAGATAAAATAAACGTAATAAAAGTATAAAAAAGGCTCCTGCAACGCATAACATGACCCGGGTTAAACGTTGTTTGTACCAATCCGTGTCTGCGGTTTTTAAATATTTGCCCAAAGGGGACCTCAATGGATTTCTTTTATGGGTGAGTTTGCTTCACCATTTCTAAATAATCCAATACATATCTTTGTGTTTGACGCGATTTGCATAAAAAATACAAGGGATACAATCAACTTTCTTTGACAAACACTTTCTTACGCCATCTATTCAATCTGTTATGAGAATAATTGAAAAACATCAGGAAAATCGGCCCGGTAAATATGGCCCACAAAACCTGCACCGTAACGATGCTTATAGCCGCCGATAAAAACTGAGTGCCCGGCTTAAACATGGCAATGGTTCCTATAAATATGCAATTTTGTAGCAACACGCCCGCAGCAACAACAAAGGGTAAAAGAAAACTGTCTCCTACATGTAAAAAGGTAACCATCCACCGAACCCCGACATAGAGCCAGACATAGGTTGTTAAATACAGCCCAAAAGGCCCCCCGGACAGACTATCCATCACAAACCCAAAAAATAGTATAACAGGGATGCTTTGACGAAGAGAATGATAAAGACTTAAATAAATGACAAACGGGGAAAGCAGATCATAAAAGCCGTTAAAAATGTTAAAATAGGGCATAACCGTTGTCTGAAAAAGCACCAGACAAATACAAATGCCGACGTGAAAACAATAGGTCATTGCTTGCTCTGAAACTTATCTTTTCTCGGGTTTAATACAACCAGAACCTCTTCAAGTTTTTCAAAATCAACATAGGGTGTAACCGACACTTCCTGAAAGATTCCGGAATTAGGTCTGATAACTCCCGATACCTGGCCTACCGGGAGCCCTTTTAGAAAAACACCGTCCAATCCGGACGAAACAACGGTATCGCCAACCACAACGCTTTTCTTACGCAGAACATATTTAAAAAGGCATCGGTCCGAGGATGAGCCTTTAATAATTCCGCGCGCCCGGGTCCTCTGGACCAGAGCATCGACGGCGCTGTTATGATCAATAATCAACAATACCTTCGAATAGTTCGTCGAAACCTCTGCAACCTGCCCCACGATTCCTTCGGGAATCACAACAGCCGCACCTTTTTTCACACCATCATCTTTTCCTTTATCTATCATTATCGTATTAAACCAGGGAGAGGAATCTTTGCCGATAACCTCGGCAGCAATTACTTTATTGATAATGCTTTTCTGAAAATTAAGTAAACTTCGGAGACGATTGTTGGAAAGCTTAAGTTCCTTATGTAAATTATTTTTTTCAACTGCATGACTTAAGGATTTTTTATAAATATCATTCTCTTTTGCTGTTTCAACCAGAAAGAAATAGTGCACCCAGATATCTTTTACAAATCGAATTGAACGGGAAACAGCTTCCTGAAAAGGGGCAATTAAAGAAATAGCTATCCGCCCCGGACCGTAAGATTGATAGTAGCGATTGGAAACAGAAAGGATTATGATATTGACAGCAATCAAAACGATTACGCCAATAATCATCACCATCTTTTTGGAGAACATGAAACTAAATAATCACAACTTGTTTTAGGATTTCAATACTATCGAGAGCTTCACCAGAGCCAAGCGCCACCGTTGATAACGGATCCTCGGTTATAGTTATCGGAAGGCTGGTTTCCTCTCTGAGGAGTTTGTCCATATTTTTTAATAGTGCGCCGCCTCCTGTCAAAACGATTCCCCTGTCCACAATGTCGGCAGCGAGTTCCGGCGGCGTTTGTTCCAGAGCTATTTTGACGGTTTCTACAATAGCATCTATCTGCTCTGAAATGGCTACCCGTATCTCTTCTGAATCAATGGCCAGAATCTTGGGTATTCCAGATGCAAGGTCCCTGCCTTTGACTTCTATTGTCTCCAGATCCTGAGTTTCCGGGTATGCGTTCCCGATGGTCGTTTTAATAATTTCAGCGGTCCGTTCACCGATCAACAGATTGTATTTTCGTTTGATATACTGAATGATGGCAGCATCCATTTTATTGCCGGCCACCCGGATGGATCTGCTGTAAACAATTCCCGCCAAAGATATTACCGCAACCTCTGTGGTGCCCCCGCCGATATCGACGACCATATTGCAGATCGGTTCAGTAATAGGAAGACCGGCTCCGATTGCAGCGGCCATGGGTTCTTCAATAAGAAACACTTCGCGAGACCCTGCAGATTCGGCCGATTCCCTGACAGCACGTTTTTCGACCTGTGTAATTCCGGACGGAATGGCAATCACAATTCTCGGCCTGACAAATGTACGACGGTTATGGACCTTGTGAATAAAATGTCGGAGCATGGCCTCGGTTACTTCAAAATCGGCAATAACACCATCACGCATGGGGCGAATGGCTACGATATGGCCGGGTGTTCGACCCAGCATATTTTTGGCTTCGAGACCTACTGCAAGAACACGGTTTTTCATTCGATTGTCCGTTCGAACCGCAACAACCGAGGGTTCATTCAACACAATACCCTTACCTTTAACATAAACGAGTGTGTTTGCTGTACCCAGATCAATGGCAAGATCACTGGAAAATGCACCTAGAATTTTATCTAAAAATAGAGCCATGACACCTCATATCTGCACTCGAAAAGTGCTCATACCTTATCTTATAGATGATATATTTTTTACGGCCTTGAAAAAAAGCTTAATAATTGGTTAATCCTTAAAAAATTTAATTTATCAGAGTTACTCTATAATTACAACAAAAATATCAAGTTATAAAATCGCATCTCTATTTCATATAATCTCGCTTGCAGCGGGACCTTGCCGCCCAAAAAATAAAATTATTTACGATCAACATATCTTAATATCTTATCGTCATTTTAGGATATAGACTTTAGAACACATGTTTTTAAATTAAACCCTCATTGATAAGCTTTTTCATGACCTTATCATGTAATTTCGGTCTGAAGGCTTTTATTTTGTTATTATTACGCGATGGATGTACACGGTTGGTTAATAAGATAATGATAACGTTGCGGACAAGATCCATCCAGAAAGATGTTCCGGTGAAGCCCAGATGTCCCACTGTTTCCCTCGAAAAATATTGGCCGCAACTCGGGCCGACTGAAGAAGGGGTGTCAAATCCCAGAGCCCGACCCGAATGTTCCTGCCGTTTGAAAAGCATTTGAATTAAATCACTTTCAAATACAGCCGTGCACGGAAATCCTAAGTATGCGGCCATAAGTTCGGACAAAAGAGAAAGAACATCTTGGGCCGTCCCGAAAAGCCCGGCATGTCCCTCAATACCCCCCACCACATAAGCATTATCATCATGGACTGCGCCCTCCAAAAGGATGTTCCGCCACGAACAGAGTTCAGTAGCGGCAAATTCTGCCTCACGGGCCTTTGAGTCAAGATCCACAAAAAACAAGTGTTCAAGGCCCAGTGGATTGTAGATCTCATCCGTAACAAAACGGTCCAATCGACTTCCCACCACCTGCTCGATCACCCAGCACAGAATCATGAATCCGATATCGCTATACATCACCTCTTTTCCGGGGGGATTTATAAGCGGTTCTTTCACAAGAAGCTCTCTTAATGCATCTCTTCTTTGATTTGGCTCAAGCTTGGACAACACCTTGTAATAGGGGCGATAATCCGGAAGGCCCGCGGTATGATAAAGCAGGTTTTCTACACTTACCCCTTCCTTGTCCGTATGATTAAATTGGGACAAAATTGATCCGAGAGGTTGATGCAGCTCCAGCTTCTTTTGCGAAATGAGCTTTACGATCGCCAGTGAGGTTGCCAGCGGTTTTGTAAAAGATGCCAGGTCAAAAATGGTATCCCTTGACATTTTACGACCGGAGAATTTATTCGCATATCCGTAGGCTTGGAAAAAATTTATGGAATCGGCGGTTGATACCAGGAGCACCCCTCCCGGAAAGACATCATTAATAACCCCTTGCTTCATCAAGTCGTTTACCGATTCCATGCTGTCATTCGTCAGTTGTTACCGTTGCCGGTTCATGAAAAGTCAAAATTTGCCGGTCTGTGTCAAGGGTTGCTCCGATTCCAATGGGAATCGTAATATTCATGCTGCCATGACCGATTTCAAAACCGGAAAGAATTGGAATGTTGACATCTCTGAATATTTCCTGAATGATCCGGAATATCTCGTCGAATTTTCCACACGCTTCAAAGGAACCGAGGAAAAGGCCCTTAATTCCCTCAAAACACCCGGCAAGCTTCATCTGGGTCAGCATCCGGTCTATTCGGTATGGCGCCTCTGCCCGATCCTCAAGGAACAGGATGTTCCCATCGAAATTGGGGGCATAAGGAGTCCCAAGAAGATGGCACAAGGTCGTCAAATTGCCGCCCACCACAATTCCTGAGGATACACCCGGCTGAATGACAATGCCTTTTTCGGGTTTCACCTCAAGTATGATATTGGATGTCAGCACCGTATGCATTGCCGCAATGTTATTTTCGGCGGTATCTGCCAGGGTGGTTACCACCGGTCCGTGAAATGCGATCAGGCCGCACCGGTTATATAATACTGACAGAAGTGCAGAAATATCGCTGAACCCCACAAATATTTTGGGATTCTTTTGAATGGTTTTATAATCGAGAAACGGAAGTATCCGCATGCTGCCATACCCGCCCCGGGCACAAACAACCGCTTTGACGGCGGGATCGGCGAACAGACGATTCACCTGATTCGCCCGCTGCATGTCGGTTCCGGCAAGAAATCCATGCTTTTGGAAAATACCTTCATCAAAAAACGTTCGAAACCCCATTGACTCCAGAACCGCCTTTCCTTTCATGAATTTTTTGGGATCAAAAGGACCTGCAGGCGCAACAATGCCCACGGTATCGCCCGGCATCAAACAGTAGGGCTTAATAAATTTTTTCATGGATTCGCACGGGGCTGTGTGGTTATTAAATCAAATTTTAGAACAACAGATCACATCAAAATCGAGTTTTGGCCAGATTCGGGTTAAATAAAACGCCCTTTTTACCCCATCGTCAATAAAAAATTACATCTATTATGATATGAGGTTTAGGAAAGGCGATAGGGTTATCAAATATTTAGGATTTATTACACGGTTTTTTATACGATTTCAATTAGTTTATAAATCCTAAAATATTCGGGGTACGCTGCAATGTCAAGGTTCACATACCTTGATCTTGAACAAAAATCTTCATTTATGGATAGACACTAGTTAACACCTAAAACAAGATGAATTTGACTTTTTACAAGCCCATCATCGTATATCATATCTTGACATGGATTTTCTGAAGTGTTAATTGTTCACATATTGTCGGGGCGTGGCGCAGCCTGGAAGCGCACTTGAATGGGGTTCAAGGGGTCGGAGGTTCAAATCCTCTCGCCCCGACCAAAGATTTCAGTGGG
>JASFLX010000142.1:0-7824 GCA_050117895.1 Desulfobacterales bacterium
ACAACCAATATTTTTTCGTTTTTCATTTCTTAAGACTCCTAACGATCATGAAAAAACATGCAAATTCAATGCCATTTTCTCAGGTCATATTTTATTCGTTTTAACGGGGCAAACGTATTTTATTGGCGGAGCGTAGCGACGGCGTGTTTTACTTGGAAACCGACTGACTGTTTGAAGGGCTTTAGCACGCGTTAGCCCGAGACGAATAATATTATAACTAAGAAATCAATGGGATTATTCAGCGACGAATTCTCTGAATAACTTAGGTGCGGCTCGGGCTTACGGGTGCTTAAGCACAAGTTTCAGTCGGCTGTAAAGAGATACATGCCGTCGTGGAGCATTTTCCTTATATTGCGATTCAAATGCGCTTGTCCTTTCCGTTTTAACTAGTGTCCATCCATAAATGACTATTTTTGTTCAAGGGCAAGGCATGTGAAAAAAATAACCACCCCGGTACGATCTGCTGGCCTGTCCCGGCATTTTAACGGGGACCTACGGGGCAGGCAGGCATATATTTAATATTCCGAGGATTATTTTTTGAACATAACGCAGAGACTTGTCCGCCTCCGGCGGATTGGACAAAAAGACCATTTATGGATGGACACTATAATGAGTTTCTATCCATTCCTTATATTCCCCGCTTCTCACGCGCTCGACCCATTTTTGGTTATCCATATACCATTGAATGGTATCACGAATTCCGGTTTCAAAAGATTCTTTCGGACTCCAGTTCAAGTCCTTGTTTAGCTTGCTGAAATCGATGGCATATCTTAAGTCATGGCCGGGTCTGTCCTTTACGAAGGTAATCAGATCTCTTCGGGAACGGCCTTCGTTCAAGAGGTTCCGCTCATCTAAAATATCACAAATCATTTCCACGACGGTAATATTCTCCAACTCGCTGTTGCCGCCCACATTGTATGTCTCTCCGGAGGTTCCATTTTTCATGATTGTCCAGATGGCTGTGCAGTGATCTTTGACATACAGCCAGTCTCTGACATTTCTGCCATCCCCGTAAACGGGCAACGATTGTCCTTCATATGCATTGAGGATAATCAACGGAATGAGTTTTTCCGGAAACTGATACGGACCGTAATTGTTCGAACAATTGGAGATCGTGATCGGCAAACCATAGGTCTTGTGATAAGCCCGCACCAGATGATCCGACGCGGCCTTGGAAGCGGAATACGGACTGTTGGGTTTATAGGGCGTGGTTTCCGTGAAATAGCCTTCCATACCCAGGCTGCCGAAAACCTCGTCGGTGCTGATGTGGTGAAAGAGTCTCATCCGATCCTGTTGAATTCTTGCCGCCTCCAGCAGGTTAAAGGTCCCGATAATATTGGTCTGTATAAATGCATCCGGTTTTACGATGGACCGGTCCACATGGGATTCGGCAGCAAAATGACAGACACTGTCGATTCCATATTGTTCGAATATTTGGACCATGTTTGTTCCATCGCATATGTCTGCCTTGATAAAAACATACCGGTCTTTAAAATCCGCTTCAATGTCGGCGAGACTTTCCGGATTCCCTGCGTATGTCAGTTTATCAACATTTACGATCCGTCCGGTAAAATCCGACTCCTCCAAAAGGTATCTGACAAAATTGGCCCCGATAAACCCGCATCCCCCTGTTACCAGCATGTTTTTCATATTCTTATTTTCCTTTTGTTATCTCGGCGATCAAATCTTCGCGAAAATCGGAAACGAACCGGTCGATGTCATCCTGCCATGGAGACATAATATTGATTCTTTTTTCCTTGAGATGCCGGTTTTCCAGGATGGAATTCTTCGGACGTTCTGCCCGAGTCGGAAATTCCTCGCTGGTGCATGGAACGATATTGTAGGGTACTTGCATTTTGTTAAGAAAATATTTGGCCAGTTCAAACCAGGTGCAATACCCCTCTGAGGTTGCATGATAAATTCCTCCGACATCTGTATCCATGACCTGTCGGATCTGGAGGGCCAGTGCATAAGACCACGTGGGCGAACCATACTGGTCATTAACCACCCGGATTTCGTTCTCCGGATGATTCAAGGCCAGTCTAAGCATGGTTTTAAGAAAATTATGGCCGTTAACCCCATACATCCATGCCGGCCTGAGGATAACATGCCGATCGGCGCCATTCAAAACCACTTTTTCGCTCTCATACTTTGTTTTTCCGTAATATGAAACCGGATTGGGTGTATCCTTTTCCACATAAGGTTCCGGTATTTTTTTACTGCCATCAAAAACATAATCCGTGGAAATATGAATCAGACGCCCCCCCTGATTTTCTGAACACATCAGAAGATTTTCCGTGCCCTTCACATTTACTTTCCAGGCCAGATCCCTTTCAATTTCACAATTATCCACATGGGTATATGCCGCACAATTGATGATAACATCCGGCATGAATTTTTTAACCAACGCTTCCAGGTCAGCTAGTCTGGTAATGTCCAACTCGTCTAAATCGATGGCCAGAATTTCATGCGCTTCACGAAGAACACGAACGCAGTCCATACCCAGCTGTCCTTTACCGCCTGCTATAAAAATTTTCATGATCTTTTGTCTCCTGCAAACATAATTTAATATGTTTACCAAAGCCACAAAAAAAAGAAAGGTAAAAATCATGTTAATTGACTTGAGATTTGAAAAAGAAATAGCTTTACATTTTTTTTATTGCTGCTTAAAAAAAGAAATCCCTGTCCTGTCAAGTTAACACCTCTGCCCTGCCCTTCGGACAGGAAAAGTTCTGGTAGGGACGAAAATGGATCTCGCAATCCGCAATATCCGGCGAATTAATCTATGTCTTCATTAGATATTCTTGTAGATCAGTATTTAAACTATCTTGTCTTGGAAAAGGGACTTTCGGAAAAAACCGTAGAGTCGTACAGCAGCGACCTTGTCAGATATCTTGAATTTCTAAAGCAAAAAGGGGTCAAGAAGATCGCTGATGCAGATACGCCATTGATATTAAAACACCTGATTGCCTTGAGAGATGCCGGTTTGGGCTCAAGGTCATGCGCAAGGCATCTCATCACGCTAAGAGGATTTTACAAGTTCCTTGTCCAGGAAAGAATCATCGAATATGATCCTGCAAAGCTTATAGACCTTCCGAAAAGCGGTCTTAAACTCCCGGATGTCCTCACCGTTGCAGAGGTCAATCTTCTTTTAAATATGCCGGATACCGGTAAGCCCCTTGGAAAAAGAAATGCAGCCATGATCGAACTCCTGTATGCCGCCGGATTGAGGGTTTCGGAACTGGTCAACCTGAAATTTCTGGATGTCAATCTCGAAGCCTGTTTTGTAAGGGTCTTGGGTAAAGGTTCAAAAGAAAGGGTTGTTCCCATCGGTGTTTGTGCAAAAGAGAAAATTCATGATTATATAAACACTGCCCGGCCTCTGCTTTTGAAAGAACGAACGAGTCCATATCTTTTTGTGGCAAGAGCAGGAAAACCCATGACTCGCCAGGGATTTTGGAAGCTTTTAAAACAATATGCTCAACAAGCAGGAATCAAAAAAAAAATCACTCCTCACAGTTTAAGGCACTCTTTTGCCAGCCATCTCATAGAGGGCGGCGCCGATTTGAGGGCGGTTCAGGTGATGCTCGGCCATGTGGATATTTCAACGACCCAGATTTATACTCACATCGCCCGGGAACATCTCAGGCAGATGCATGAAAAATATCATCCCAGAGGCTGAAAATAAAGATGAACATCGAACGTCCAACATCGAATTTTGAATGAAAAAAGATTAAAAACCGGAAATAGTTGAATGTTCGGTATTGGATGATTTTTTTTATTCGATTTTTGAATAATTTGAAGAGCGGAGCGACATCATTATTCGACGTTCGATGTTCAATGTTCGATCCGCCGGAGGCGGACAAGTGCTTGCTCGCCTGTGGCGAGTTGGACGTTCATTTTTTTATATCTTCGACGTTCATCTTTTAAAACAACTTTGCATTTATGCCCCCCATTATCGACGTTGAAATGTCTTGATGGTCAGCTGTTTCCAGAAGGTGGTCCCTGTATCAGGGATTCCTGCCAGCGTACCATATTCCTTAGCCGTTTTTGGATCAGCTCTCCATATGGGATACGGTAACCCGCCAATGATCCGATTAAAGAATATGGCTTCCAAAATAAGTAGAATGACAGCCCCGATTAATCCGAAAACCTGAAACGAATTTTTTAGGTATCCCATGGCTGCGATCAAGGCTGAAGCCGCTGCCGGCGGATGAACACACTTCATGGACACCATAATAACACCGATGAGACCCATTGAAAGTGCAATGACCATGACATGATAAATGTTCATCTCCGACTGATCGTAAAGGTTGCCATACGGATATATCATTGCCACCAGCCAAAGCGATAATAATCCTGAAATCACTGCCAGGGTATGGGAAAGGAAAACGTTCCTCGGACTCGCCGTCACCGACATTGGAGTATGGAAAAGAATGAACGCCGACGGCCCCAAAGGAGGAAAGAGTAACGGAAGTTTTGTCATATAAGCAACCACCGTAATGATGCCGAGTGCGGTGGTTCCGGCGATAAATACGAAAACAACGACAATGATTCGTCGGTTTCCGATGCTCCTGATCAAGTACCAAAGCTGTAGCCTGGAAAAAAATGCAACCAATCGAAAAAAGAGGCTGCGCTGAGGTCCTACGGATGGTATATTTTTCACATTTTCTCCTTTTGGCTCTCTGAACCCGCCTCAACAAGCAAATCATCAAGAATCGATCCGGCATTCCGGCCGGAAAGCCCGAACAGTTCCAGAATATCTTTTAATGATGCCTTGACTTCGGTGATACAATCAACAAACTCTAAACGGGTCATTGACAGCCGTTGGGTCGCCATACGAAAAACACGCCGTGAACGTTCAGCATCGGGTTTTAAAATGCTTGGTAAATTCGAAGCAACGGCCATGGGAACAACAATGGTATTATCAAGTTCATATTCACCAATTTTTTCCATTGTAAGATTATGCGCTCCGATGTAACAAACCATTTCCTCGGGAAACCCCCACGACTGAACGATCCATGCGCCGGCCTGTGAGTGATCCCAGCCAAAATGTTCACGCTCAATTTCCGATAATCGTTGGGGACTTCGGTGCCACTCTTGAATGACCGGCTCATAATATTCTTTCCAAACACAAAGCAGCACGGGAAGCGCCACATCCGCCAGGAGTGAAGCGGTAAATGTCTCCTCCAGTTCATCTTTAAATGATTTTTTTGAAAAAGAACGGGACATAATGGCACGAATCAACGAATCAATCCAGAAAGCCTTATGGTCGAAAAAGTTGCCTTTGGGTTTCGGAAGCGCATCCATGGTCGCAAAAGCAAGGGCTATTGAGCGGATATGGTTGAGCCCCAATTGGGTAACCGCACGCTTAATGTCGGTGACCGGCACTCGCAAGGAGAACAACGATGAGTTGACTGTTTTTATTACTTTTGCGGCGATTGCTGTGGTAGACGATATCAGCTTTACAACATTGTCGATGTCAGGCTCATCCTTATTGGTCTCGACAATCAGATGGTTTACCGCCGCTGGAAGCGGTGGAATGTTCACATCTTTGAACATTGCACCGAAGTTGCCTGTCGCAATTGTCGAATGCCTGCGAATTTTTTCTATTAAGCCCATATGTTTTCGAAAATACCGGTTTTATTCTCTTTTCAAACAAACCCTATTATAAACACATGATTAAAGCAGAAAACATGCCAAAGAAGAATAAATTATTTTATTTCTTTTATTTCAAATAGATATAAGTTATATGGAGAGGATCAGGAATGCGATTGGGTTGATTTTCAATACAAAAACAATAAGGTGTCAAATTTTTGACGCAAAATTTATCAATAATATTTCATGAAATTTTCAATAAGTTTTAAGTTTTTTTGGACATATGATATCATCAACGGCTGGACAAAGATGTTTTGACAAGATTTACCTGACCAAAAAATTTAGACTTATTTTTATTATTTTTTATGATTTTTCCAATCTTATTAATCGTATTTTTTTTCATCCTTGTCTTGTTTTATCCGGCGGCATCTATGGTTTTATCTGTTTCCGCATGGGTGCTGAAACGACGGAAGAAAAAAAGAAATACCATGGATAAAAAATTCGTGGAAATTATTGATAAGAAAACGGACCATCTCAAAGAGTTGGTGTTTAAAATTTCTGTTTTTATTATATTTTTTTTCGCAGCACCCTTAGCTCTATTTCTTATTTTAAACATTGGAGCGATTCGGCTTATTTCCTGGTAGCAGTCCCTCGCACTTCATTTCTCAAGATAAACCTATTTGATTTCGGTGCAGCGTAGCGACGGCGTGTTTCTCTTGGAAACCGACTGACTGTTTGAAGGGCTTTAGCACGCGTTATCCCGAGGCGAATGAAATTTTAATTAAAAAAATCAATAGGATAATTTAATAATGGATTGTTCTTAATAACTTTGGCACGGCTCGGGCTTACGGGTGCTTAAGCACAAGTTTCAGTCGGTTAGAAAGAGATATACGCCGTTGCGGAGCGTTCTTAATTTACAGAAATTTAGCCTGAGGGGAGGTTTTGAAACCACTTCTAATTCTTTTCTCGAATTATATTGACACGCTATGATTGTTTTTTTATATTTTTTGGTATGAAAGCTTATCAATTGACCATACCTGTTGAAAACAAACCCTGCGTCCTGGCTGAAATTACGTCAATCCTTTCCCGGAAAAAAATCAATATTCGATCCGCCGCCATAACTTCATTTGGTGATGCCGGGTTTATCAATCTTATTGTTAATAATCCCAAACAGGGCCACAAGGCGCTCACCAAAGAAGGCATCCCCGCCGAACTCAAAGAAGTTATTGCCGTGCTGATCGAGGATCGTCCCGGTGGTCTTGATAAACTGTTACAGGTCCTTTGCGCTGAAAATATCAATATTGAAAACGGCTATGGCTTTGTAATCGAAAGCCGGAAAAATGCGGTTTTTGTTTTGGAGATCAAAGACCCGGAACCGTCCAGGGATCTGATTGAAGCATCGGGATTTAAAACACTCACACCCCAGGAACTTTCCGAGATCGAACCCTTTCACTACGTGGGATATTAGCGAAAGAAACATAAATTACTGAAAATACATAATCAGAACAATAAGTTTCTTATAGGTTTTTCTGCGTTTTAACACATTTTGGTAACATTGTTACCATCTGATGAGCTTCCGAATTCGTCAAGACTTCGCCGAGACAGGTCGTTCGGTTCACCTTGCCTTTCATCCCTGCAGCCCCGATAGGCGGGATCTCCGTTCTGCTACGACCCCGTTTGACGGGATTTCCGTTTCACTCCAACCCCGGAAGATCGGGATCTCCACTCCGCTCCGACAATCGGCAGGGTATTCCGGTAAAGGCGAATAAAATGGGCTTTTCCAAATTGTGTGAAATTTTGTGTAATTTTGGCAAATTTTCCAAGCAAAACTACACATAAACACTACACACGAAACGGCGATCGATTATGGAAATGGGAGTCAAAATATTTCCTGACAGTTCAATCCTCAAATTTAAATATCACAACCTCTGAACCCATTTCTAAGTAAAAAGACATTACAGCGATCTTGAATCTGGGTTTCTTACAGCTCGGTTGGAGATATCTCACGATTTTGTTACCTCAAAAAACCGTGCGTTTTATTGAAGAGTACCAGATATCACCGGCCGGTGAATAATTATAGAGAAAAGGAAAAAATGGTTCTTACTACTAAAATGAGGGTTTCATTACATTATTTGAATTAGAGTGTCTTATATACTTTTTTCTAAAAAATTACTCAAGGAGTTCGCTTACCGCTTTTAAAAGTTCATCCCGTTCAATAGGTTTGGT
>JASFLX010000143.1:0-7794 GCA_050117895.1 Desulfobacterales bacterium
CAATTTTTTGCAAGATCAAGGAAATCAAGGAATTACGCGGAGGCGTACACGTAGTACGCCGCACAAGTGATTCCGCAGATTGACGCAGAGATTGCGGAAAAGGGCCATTTCTGGATGGAAACTAACTTACAGGAGGTGTAAATATGCTAACTCATAAAACCCAAGTACAGGTTCTCTTCGGTGATACCGACCCGTATGGCGTTGTTTATTTTGTGGCCTATTTTCGTTATTTTCATCAAGGCATCGAAGAATTCCTGCGCCACATCGGGATATCACCGAAAACATTTTTCCGTAATCAGGAAGAAAAATTCGGCATGCCCAAAGTCGCGGCGGATTGCCGCTTTTTTATACCGGCCTATTATGGTGATTTGCTCGAAATGCACACCTCGATCAAGGAAGTCAAGGAAAAGGCCATTGTTTTTCAGTTTCAATTTTACCGACCTCCGGAGACTCGGCTGGCTGCCGAGGGGAGTGTCACCTTTGTGGCCATCGATCATACCTGGAAGGCCATACCCCTGCCGAAATTTATAGCCGAGAAAATAGAGGGACTTTAGTTGTCTTAGACCACTTCACGATTCTACAAAGACTGTTTGAAAATTATATCTGTCCCCGAAACCGCCAGAAGCGTACCCTTGCGATTTGTTGGCCTGGCTATCCGAATCCATTTTTCATTGCTGAGACCTCGCGCCAGTGTCGTAAGAAGCAGGGCACCTTCCAGCTTTTGACTTCCTTTGAGGAACATAAACTGGCGATGGTTGGTGAAAACAAAAAGGCTCCGGCCGTTGGTCAGCAGGTAGTTGTATTCACCGGGATACTCTTGAAGCATTCGTTCCGTACTTCGGAATAAAGCCTGGAAGAGCGTCGGAAGTTGGGTTGCGTTCCGGTAATGACGCAACAGGTGGTCTCGGAGATACTCAAAGGCTCTGGCCGAGTCGCTCACGGCTTCCTCAAGGGAGGTGTTGTTGCTTCTGTAAGATTCAATGGCCGGTGCTTTTCCGTTATGGGCGAATATCCAGTCGTGACCGGCGAATCTAAGGACAAAGGGATGGGCGTGGCAATCGTCTATGGGGCCGCTGGTGCGAAAACGGACATGGCAGATAATAATTCTGCTTTTTACCACCCGGGCTAATTTTCGGAAACTGTCGTGAACGTACCCGGAAACAAAAGCACGCTTAGCTGATTTCTCTATGAAGCCATGATGCTTTCTGTAATAGCCGATGCCCCAGCCATCCATGTTTTTTTTTGCTTTGGCAGCAAAAATAGGCAGGGATTTTGGAGCTGAGAAATCTTTCTTAGCAGAAAGTGCAAAAAGGTCACACATTTTATTTACAGGATAACAGGTTTAATTTGATTTTAAACATCTCCGGCATATAATACATCCGGGCCGGCAATGACCAAAAGCTCTCCAAGAGATTCCGGATCCGGCACAATCTGTTGCCATTTGCTTTGGCTAAGACCTTCTTTGATTGAGGTGATCAACAGGATATCTCCCATACTTTGAGACTCTTTAAAAAGCATTAACTGTCTGTAATTACAAAAAGCAAAAAGGACGGATTCATTGGCCAGAAAAAAGGAATACTCACCCGGATAGTCGGACACAAGTTTTTCAATACTGATGCGCAGAGCCATATAAAGGCTGATATAAGGGTTTTGATTATGTAGTAAAACCATTCGATCTCTTAAAAATTCAAAAATTCTGGCGGTGTAGACATCGGCTGTCAGGCGAGGTTTTTCAGTGGTTCGATATTCTTCAATGTGTTTAACGACGCCTATCTGGGCAAATAGCCAGCTATGATCCAGAAAGGAGAGTTTGAACGGATGGCGATGGTCAGTGTGGCGACCGCCACTTTTGGGGCAATTTATATGGGAAATAATGATTCTGCTATCGATGACCCTTGCCAGCCTCTGGAAACTTTCATGAACCTGCTCCTGGCTGAACACCTGTTCCTCCGATTTTTCCATAAAAGCCTGATCATCACGAAAAAAACCGATACCCCAGCCATTCATATTTTGTTTGCCCTTTTCCGCAAAGATGGGCAAATATTTTTTGGGCGTATGTTTATAGCCTGCGGATATGGCGAAAATGTCACACATAATCGCCTTTCTTTTTATAAAGAGTATTAAAAATTCTTATATTTTCGTCAAATTGTAAAATTATCGAGACATTTATTTATTGATGGTTCTAATACCCCGACACTCTATTATAAATTGTTCGGGCTAGTTTGCCAGTCGCTTTATACAATCTTCATATCCAAAATTCTCGTAGATCATATAAATTGCATTTAGCCATTTGTTGGCTTCGGGGTAAAAACAGATATCAGGGACATGTCCTTGGCTCAACTCTATGAGAAATTGGGTAAAAATGATCCATTCCATGGCTTCATCAATATTGTGCAGCACCGCCGAGTGGTAGCGAAATTCAATTGTGGAGCGATACCAGTATGAGTGGAGATTCAGGCCGTGATAACGGGTTTTGTCGTAGCGCGGATAACTGGCTGACTTTGGATCGTAATGGTTTTCTGACGAATACCAGAGTTGTTTGATTTTGTTACTCCCTGTCTCGGATTCACTATCGCAAACGTCCAGGAAGGCCTTGACATCGATTTCCATGGGTTTACAGGTTTCTGAATGTTCTCGATCTCCCGGAATAAGCAGGTAAAAATACTCTTCTATTGGGTAAACCAAGCGAACGAGTGCCTGTAACTGTTTGCAGGTGAACACCTTTGGATCCACACCGTGATGGACATGGAAACCGCAGCTGTCGTCTATATCAATGCCTTGGATATTACAGAGGAACCGGAATGCATTGTACGCCTGGACCAGGCCTGTGATGCCGCTTAAAATCGGACTGGTCAGCTCGGCGCCAAATTGAGTATGTCCTTTGCCTCTGACAGACCCGTCTTTCTCAAAGTGCCAGGATTCTCTGTCAGCTCCGATGGGAATCTTGAAATCCTTATAAAGCTGCTGGATATTCCGGCCGTCTTTGGCCCGAGATGAAATACAGTAAGGTTTGATGATATTGTTGTCAATCGGAGTAATAACATAGTCCAGTCCGTAAAATTCGATCTCTATACCAAAGGGACGATCGGTAAAGTATTGCAACATAGGAAACTGGTTCATGAGTCGTAGGATAAAGTTTTGAGATAGAGACATAATTGTATTTCCAATTTAAATTAATTAATAAAACAAGTTTGATCGGCCAATATTCGATTGCATATCACTAAAAAAAATCCAACTCAATAATACTTGAGAATTGTATATTGAGAATTTCACATGGGATATTAACTCTCCTCTTTTTCAATAATTCTCGCATCAACAACCAAAATTCCATCCGGATAGGCCAAGACCGGATTCAGATCGATTTCGACAATTTCCGGATGGCCTTCGGCGATTTTGGCCACCGACAGAATGCAATCTGCCAGGGCTTGTTCATCTACCGGGGGCTGGCCTCTATACCCCGAAAGGAGTTTATGACCTTTGACTTCCCGGATCATAGCCATGGCACGGTCACGGGTTATCGGCAGTAGACCGAGGGTGACATCCTGAAAAATTTCCACCATAATGCCCCCAAGCCCAAAAAGGATGACCGGGCCGAACTGCGGGTCGCGATTCATTCCCACAATGACCTCCAGCCCGGGAGGCGCCATTTTGTTTACCAGCACATTTTTTGCAGTGACTTGCGGCTGTATGTCGCGGGTTGCTGCTATTATTTCATTATAGGCATTTTTCACAGCCTCAGGAGAATCAAGATTAAGACGTACGCCTCCGATATCGCTTTTATGGAGAATATCCGTGGAGCTGATTTTAAGCGCCACCGGAAATCCCAGATCTATGGCGACCTCCACGGCAGTGTCGGGACCGTCTGCCCGGCCAAAGCCAATGCAGGCCAGCCCTTGTTGGGAAACGCGCAATAGTGCCTGGTATGGAGACAATTGACGGCCGGCCGGGGGAACCGTGAGTGTGGGTTTTTGTGGCGGCGACAGGTCTTTGCGATCTATAACCCGGGCAAGTGCTTTTACCCCGCGTTCCGGTGTGGGGAATACGGGAATCCCTTTAAGGTGCATGAGTTCACGCTCCTGACGTTCCACATCCGCTCCGCCAAGAAAAATAACCAGTTCATTGGCTCCGGGGGTTACCACTTTGGAAGCATCTTCCACGGGATCGCCGAAAATCACTCCCAGAGTATCGTAATGATTCCGCGTAACGTCCATCACGTCACCAAACATCCGGGCGGTGGCATCACCGGTAAGATCAATAGGATTCGCCTTAATGGCGTAATCTGGAATAAGCGGAGTAACGGCTTCCACAACCTTTTCAGAGAGAGGAGAGACATCAAGACCTTCCTGTTCCGCCTGGTCGGTACCAAGAATAGCCGCGCCGCCGGACGTTGTAATAAAGAGAATCCGGTTGCCTTTTGGCGGTTTCAGATAAGCCAGAGCCTTGGCAAAATCATAAAATTCCTCTAACGTATAGGCCCGGCAGATGTTATATCCGCCAAAAAGTGCATCATAGATGGCATCAGCACCTGCCAATGCCTTGGTATGCGACTCGGCGGCGACCTTGCCTTTGGGCGTGCGGCCCGACTTAAGGACAACGAGCGGTTTTTGAAGCTGTTCTACCGCCTTGATGAACGGGTCAGGGCGTTTTATCCCTTCGATATATGCAGCAATAACTTCGGTGCTTTGATCCTGGTTAAAATAATCGATCAGATCGGTTTCGTCTACGTCGGCCCGGTTGCCCATACTCACGAAACCGGCCGTACCCAGCTTTTCTTCGGATAACCAGTCCATCATTGCAGCGCCTACCGTACCGCTTTGTGCAATAACTGCGATCTTGCCCTTTCGGGTAAGCAACGGCCAGGAAGCGCATAGAGGGTAATGGGGATTGTTTACGCCCTGGCAGTTGGGTCCGACAATACGAATGGCGTATCTTTGAGCAATGTCAACGACGTGTTGCTGAAGAACCTCTCCTTCGGGTCCCGCCTCGCTGAAGCCGCCGGTAATGATTACGGCACCCTTGACCCCCTTTTGACCGCACTCCTCCAGCGCCTGGGGAACGAATCGGGCCGGGATGATGATGACGGCCATGTCCGGCGCTTCTGCAATATCTTTAACGTTCACATGGCAGGGAATGTCTAATATGGCGTCAGCCTTGGGGTTGATGGGGTAAACAGCTCCCGGAAAGCCGCTGTCCAGTATGTTTTTCATAATTTCATGGCCCAATTTGTCCGGGCTGCTGGACGCCCCGATCACTGCTATGCTTTTGGGTCTTAAAATGGAATTTAACCGGCTTACGGGGTCTGGTACCCCCATGACTTACCTCCTAAGTCCCTGCCTTTTTTGCCACCCGACTGTTGAATTTTTCTGCATTGATGATAAAACGCTGGTGGGTTGCCTCACCGATCTTGTCCTTTTCATCAAACCCTTCCACCTCAAAGGTAAGTTTGGCACCATCCACCTCTGTCAAGCTGGCATTGAATCGAACCTTCATACCCAAGGGCGTCGCTGCCATGTGTTTGAATTTCATTCCGATTCCAACGGTTTGTTCGCCTTCACCCAGGTGAGGAAGAACCATATCCGCACACACTTCCTCAATATGCCCCACCATGGCTCGGGTGGCATAAACATCAGGCACATGGGGATACACTTTTTGCGCTGACATTTCCTCGGTGGTTTCCCTTTCTATTTGGTGAGTCATTCCGACCTTTAATTCTTCACTCATGGTTTTCCTCCATCAATCTTTAAACGTATCGGAATATTCATATTTTATTGAATTTGCATGTTTTTTTACCGTCACATCATAAGGATGAACTTTCTTCTATCTCACCGCACCTCTTATTCCTTCCGGCTTGCAGCCCTTCACATCCAAAGGCCAATGGGAAAAAACCCTGAGGCGATTCAAATTTATAGTATACCACAAAAACGAATAAAAATCATAAAATGAATACTATTTCAATTTTATGCCATAAAGTCAATAGACATTTTACCAGATTCCGTGGCAACGCGTTTGATTTCCAATATATCAAGAACGCTCTGCAACGGTGTGCATCTCTTTCCAACCGACTGAAACTTGTGCTTAAGCACCCGTAAGCCCGAGCCGTGCCGCAGGTATTCAGAACAATTCGTCGCTAAATCATGCTATTGATTTCTTGAGTCATCATTTTATTCGGCTCAGGCCAACGCGTGCTAAAGCCCTTCAAACAGTCAGTCGGTTTCCAAGAGAAACACGCCGTCGCTGCGCTGTACCGAAATTAAATGCATTAGCTTTGGATTGGATTCCGGTGGGGAAGGATCATACCACTTCAAGTTCTGATTCAGCTTTAACCCCGAGAAGAATTTCCCGGAAGTGGGGGTGACCCAGGAGCTGCTCGCCGGTTCCGACCAGGGTGATTTTTCCTTCTTCAATAAGAAACGCTTTGGTCGCCACCCGTAATATTCGACGGACATGCTGGCCGGCCAGAAACAGAGTAATTCCGTGGCCACGGATCAGCTTCAGGGTATTGCAGAGACGGTTCACATCTTTTGGGGCCAGACCCAGGAACGGGTCGTCCAGCAGGAGAAGGTGGGGATCACTCATCAGACCGCGGGCAATCGTCAACATTCTTTTTTGCCCCCCGCTCAGGGTTCCCGCCATATCCCGGCGTTTATCCGCCAGTACAGGAAAGATTTCGAATACAAAAGATAGCAGGCTTTTCTTTTTTTTTCTGGCCGCATAGGCACCCACTTCCAGATTTTCCAGCACACTCATAAAAGGAAATACATTCATGCCTTCGGGCACATAAACCAGCCCCCGGCGAACCACCTCATATGCCGGAAGGGTCTGAATGGATTCATGTTGATAGGTTATAAATCCCTGGATCGGGCGCAGTATCCCGGCAATCGCTTTCATGACTGTGGTCTTGCCGGAACCGTTTGGCCCCACAATGGAGACGATCTGTCCGGCACACACCGTCAGATTCACCTGTTTTAACACCCGAATGTCCTTATAATACACATTCAGATTGCAGACTTTCAGGAGTGGTTTGAGATTTTTCATATTCAACCTTTCTATGGGCTCAAATTCGGGGATTGAAAACATTGAGAAATCTGACCGTATAACTTCTGTTCTCTGAATCCCTTCAAGTTTTTTGGTGTTGCAGGCCCAGATATGCACGGCCCACCTCGCGGTCTTTCATGACCGTACTGGGTGGACCTTCTGCAATCTTCTCTCCGTGATCAAGGACCAGCAGACGGTCTGAAACTTTTAAACTTAAGGTTAAAAAGTGATCAATAATCAAAAGGGTTACCCCCCGCTCGCGAACCCGGTTAATCAATTGGACCGCCTGTTTGACCAAAACAGGGCTGAATCCCGCCGCTACTTCGTCCAAAAGCAGGAGCTTCGGACGGGTGGCAAGGGCACGGGCCAGATCGAGCCGGCGTTTTTCACTGAGCGTAAGATCCTCGGCAAGCGTTTCGGCTTTATGAGGGATACCCACAACATCCAGAAGCTCCCGCGCCATTTGCACATCCTCAGGGCGGGTGCGAAGATGAAAGCCTTTGCCAAAGAGGTGTCCGGCCAGTATGTTATTCAAAGCGGTCATCTTAATAAACGGTCGTGACGACTGAAAAGTTCTGCTGATTCCCAAGCGGCAGATCCGGTGAGGTTTGAGACCGTTAATCTTCTTCCCCTCAAACAGAATGTTGCCGCTGGTGGGTTTTAAACGGCCGCTGATAATATTGAACAAAGTTGTCTTTCCTGCGCCGTTGGGTCCCACCAGTCCGACGATCTCTCCCTGGTTGATAGAAAAGTCAATCG
>JASFLX010000144.1:0-7787 GCA_050117895.1 Desulfobacterales bacterium
GCACAGGCCCGTGAAGAATCATTTGATACGGTTTCAGGAAAATTCGAATTTGTACGGAAAGAAACCGAATCCTTGAAACCATTTGAACCGGTTAAAATTGAAGGGGACAAAAATAGTTATCCTCTTATACTGATGCCTTATGATTCCATCAGACTCGCCAACAGTGTCATCGGTGATCCGCCGTTTGTTATGAAATCTGTTGATGATACGGTTCTCAAAGGTACGGAGGTTTTTATTGAGATTAATCCGAAAACAGCCGGGGAGCAGGGCCTGCGTGAAGGGCAGCTGGCCATGTTAAGCACGCCTGTGGGTAAAGCAAAAGTCAAGGTACATCTTTTTGACGGTATCATGCCCGGGATTGTTGCCCTGCCCAGAGGACTGGGCCATACGGCATACGACGAATACCTGGCAGGAAAGGGAATCAATTTTAATGAACTCATCGGTCCGGTTGAAGATCCTGTTTCAGGTTTGGATACTGCCTGGGGAATCCGGGTCAAACTGGCCAAAGCCTGAGGTTACTGACTATTGAAGATTGACGATGAAAGATATTTTCGCGTGTCATTCTATTCCTGATCGTTGATCCAAAGAGGTTCTGATGAAACAAAAGAAAGCCAAAAAGTATGGAATGGTGATAGACCTGGATAAATGTACGGGTTGCGGTAGTTGCATGGTTGCCTGCATGGCTGAAAATAACGTGCCCTTTCGGAAGGATGAATCAAACAAAGTTCTCAGCATAACATGGATGCGTGTTTACAAGTTGACCAACGGAAAACCGTTTCCAAATACGGATATATGCTATCTCCCGAGGCCGTGCATGCATTGTGAAGGACAACATGAAGGCCATTCACCCTGTGTATCTGTTTGCCCGGCCATTGCCACGGACTACAGCAGTGAAACCGGCGTTGTCAGCCAGATTTATACCCGCTGTTTCGGATGCCGGTACTGTATGGCTTCTTGTCCGTATCATGCCCGTTATTTTAATTGGTGGGATCCGGTCTGGCCGGACGGTATGGAAAAATACTTAAGTCCGAATGTATCCCCCCGTATGCGGGGCGTGGTTGAAAAATGCAGTTTCTGCTTCCACCGGTACCAATTGGCAAAGGAAAAGGCATTCATGGAAGGAAGGCGCGAACTTAAAGAGGATGAATATCAAACGGCTTGTACCCAGGCATGCCCTGCCAGCGCCATTACATTCGGTGATTTGAATAATCCCGATCATTCCGTGCACCGGATGGTCAAACCCGATCCCAAACACCACGGTCGGCCGACCCATCCCAATGCATTCCGGTTGCTGGAAAGGCTGGGCACCAACCCCAAGGTCTATTACATTTCGAGCCGGGATTGGGTCCGGCGGGCCGGCGATAATTATCTTGAACATGAGGTCGAACTTAAACAAACGGTACACCATGGTTAAAAAGAAAAAATGATATATTCAAGGAGTACATAACGTATGGATTCTGCATTAATACCCAAGGGAGTTAAACGCTGCCCGTTTCCGCAATTTATTCTGTTTATCGCCATAGTGGGTGCCGTCCTGTTATGGGGTGTTTACGCCATGCTGCTTTGCTGGTTCAAGGGCCTTAACCAGACCAACATGAACGACTTCTATGGGTTTGCATTATGGATTTGGGCCGACCTTGCAGTGATAGCGGTGGGCGGCGGCGCATTTTTTACCGGTTTGCTGAGATATATCTTTGGCAAAGATGAACTCAAGAACATCATTAATTATGCGGTTCTCATCGGTTTCATCTGCTACAGCTCGGCGCTGCTCATCTTGGCCATCGACATCGGACAGCCCTTAAGGGGATGGTTTATTTTCTGGCATGCCAATGTTCACTCCATGCTGACGGAGGTGGCATTCTGCCTTTCCTGCTACTTTGGGGTTCTGACCATCGAATATATACCGCTTATCCTCGAAAACCGGCAGATTAACAAGGTTCCGTTTTTTCATCATCTCGGCCACAACATGCACGAGATCATGGCGGTATTTGCAGCAACCGGGGCATTTCTTTCCTTTTTCCACCAGGGATCTTTAGGTGGTGTTGCCGGTGTTTTGTACGGGCGCCCCTTTGCTTATCGTGAAGGACTCTTTATCTGGCCCTGGACTTTCTTTCTTTTTACCTGGTCGGCAGCAGCATGCGGGCCGTGTTTTACCATTTTAATTACCAAAATTACCGAAACCGTTACCCGAAAAAAGCTGGTCAAGGATAACGCGATCGAGCTTCTGGCCAAAATTTCAGGGTGGATGATTCTGACATACAGTATTGCCAAGACCGCCGATACCTGGCACTGGGCAACGGTGACAGTGCCTTCCCTGGGACAAACGCTGATGGATTTTTATTCCAATAACCCCTTTTATGGAATCTGGATACTGATTCTGGAAATTGCAATTTGCGGTTTTATTCCGGCATTTATTTTAATTACCCAAAAAGGGCGCAAAAATTCTGCGGCCCTTTGGATTGCCGTGTTCCTGGCAGTTACCGGGGTTTGCATTAACCGCTGGGTAATGGTATTGCAGATTATGGCTATACCGGTACTGACATTTGAAAATTGGGTGATGTATTTACCGAGCTGGCAGGAAGTTGCAACAACAATACTTCCGGTCGCATACGGTGTTATTCTTGTTGCATTTTCATACCGCTATTTACCGGTATTTCCCAATGAGCCGGAACTGAACCCCATTGAAACGTTGCCGCCTGAAAAAGAGAAAGCGGTTGAACCGTCGGTTGAGTTAGAACAGGAATTAAAGCCGGCTGAAGCTTGACGGTCTCGTAAAAAGTCCAACTTCTGCGTTGTGCCGCATTTCGTAATCATTCAACGTACGAAAAGTACGCCTCATGATTACAAAATTTGCACGCCTTGAATTTAAACTTTTTACGAAACCGTCTAAATCGGACTTTTTATGAGTTCATCAAGCTCAGGGGTTAAAAAGCTTAGGAGGAATATTTATGTTTCCATTTAATTTTGAATGGATTTGGGATATGGGCCATGTGGTTTTCATGGGCGGCCTCTGGTATGCGCTTACTATTTTAGGCATTGGCATGACCTACTGTATTATCAAGGCTGCCATCGACGCATGCAGGGGGAATGACGAGCATCACCATTAAGGTGCCAAAATTTTTCAAGGTTAAAAGCGCTTGCCTCATCATGAAACCGGGGAAGCGCTTTTTTGTTTATGTGGGGTTTATATGCATAAAATAGTCATTCAAGGGGGACGCGCTCTAAAGGGAAAGGTTCGGATCAGTGGCGCGAAAAATGCCGCCCTTCCAATTCTTATTTCTTCGCTCCTTACGGATGGATGGAACACCTATTCAAACGTTCCGGACCTGAGAGACATACAAAGCACAAAACTGTTGCTTTCGAGTCTTGGGGCCGGAATAGAGTCAGATGGAGATTGTATTAAAATAAACGGCGGCGGCATGTGCAATCACGAGGCGTCTTATGATCTGGTCAGGAAAATGAGGGCCTCTATTCTGGTTCTCGGCCCGCTTGTGGCAAGGCTTAAAAAGGCCAGGGTATCTCTGCCGGGAGGATGTGCCATCGGCGCACGCCCCATCAATCTGCATTTAAAAGGACTTGCCCAACTCGGTGCCGCGATTGAATTGAAACATGGATACGTGGAAGCATCCGCCGACCATCTTAAGGGGAATGAAATTTATCTGGACATACCTACCGTAACCGGTACGGAAAATCTAATGATGGCGGCCGTTTTGGCCAAAGGGGTTACCGTGCTGCGAAATGCGGCCCGTGAACCTGAGGTGGTTGCACTTGCCGATGTTTTGATAAAAATGGGCGCAAAGATAGAGGGGGCCGGCACATCGGTGATGACTATAGAAGGGGTTTCCTCTTTAAAACCGGTATCCGTTTCCATAATACCCGATCGAATTGAAGCTGGCACCTTTATGGTTTCGTCCGCACTGACCCGGGGAGATATCACTATTTTAAATGGTGAACCTGACCATCTTGAGGCGCTTATCCACAAGCTGAGGCTTAGCGGCGCCCAAGTGACGGTCAAGGATAAAAGTATACGGGTTCAGGGATCTGATGAAATTACAAGTGTTGATGTAAAAACATTGCCTTACCCGGGATTTCCCACTGACATGCAGGCTCAGTTTATGGTGTTGATGTGCGTTGCAAAAGGGTTTAGTGTTATTTCTGAAACCATTTTCGAGAACCGTTTTATTCATGTCAGCGAGCTCAAACGAATGGGGGCCAATATCAAAATATCGGGAAATACCGCGATGATCACCGGAATTCCGGCACTCTCCGGTGCACCGGTGATGGCTACGGATTTGAGGGCCAGCGCTTCACTGATTCTGGCCGGTCTGGTTGCTGTAGGCACCTCCGAAATTAATCGCGTGTACCACCTGGATCGCGGATATGAATCCATTGAGAAGAAGTTCGCAAATCTTGGCGCCGCCATTAAACGGGTAAAAGTATAACTCTGAAGAAAGGAACAGCCATGCGACCGGTATGTCTGATCATTCGTGATGGATGGGGATATAGTGAAAAAAAAGAAGGCAACGCGGTTATTGCTGCCAAAACCCCGAATATAGACAGATACAAAGACAACTATCCGTGGACACTTCTGGAATGTGCGGGTGAGCCTGTGGGACTCCCGGAGGGCTATCAGGGTTCATCTGAAGTGGGCCACCTCAATATGGGGGCCGGACGGATCGTGATCCAGGAACTCAAGCGCATCGATGACGGCTTGCGCACCGGTGAACTTTTTAGAATAGAACACTGGAAGAAGCTCGTTAACCATTGGACGGCGCACAAGAGCCGTCTTCACCTCTTTGGCCTGCTTCAGGACGAGGGGGTACACGCCCACCAGGAACATCTTTTTAAAATTATGCGCCGGGCACGGCAAGAATATCCCAAAGGTTTAATCATCATCCATCCTTTTTTAGACGGGCGCGACACCCCGCCCCGCAGCTGCCTGGAATACCTGGCAAAGCTTAACATTGTAATGGAGGAAGTCGGCGGCTGCTCCATCGGAACGGTTATGGGCCGCTACTATGGCATGGACCGTTCCAAGAACTGGGAGCTTACCGATATGGCCTATCATTGTATTGTTGCTTGTGAAGGTCGCAAATCCGCCAACGCGGAAACCGCGGTTAACGAGTCGTATAAGCAGGACAAAACTCCGGACGGTGTTGAGATGTTCGACGAATATGTCCCTCCATATGTGATCGGTGACTATGACGGTGTCAGGGACGGCGATTCCATTCTTCACACGAATTATCGCCAGGATCGTGCCATCCAGCTTTCTATGGCATTTTCCGATCCAAATTATCCGGGCAAACTCAAGACAAAACGGGCAGTGACTTATGTGGGTCTGACCCGTTATTGGGACGAGTTTACAGATTATATGCTGGGGGCCATGGACAAAGGCGGTGGTATGGAGAACCTGCTCGGCGAGGTCATCTCCAATGCCGGCATGCGTCAATTGCGCATTGCCGAGACACAGAAGTTCCGGCACGTCACCAGCTTTTTTAACGGTAAAGCCACAACGCCGTACCGGAACGAGGACCAGATTGAAGTTCCGAGCCGTTTTGATGCGGCTACCTTTGCCAGTCACCCGGAGATGGAGGCGTACCATGTGACGGAAGAACTCATGAGTCGTCTCCGGAACAATCCTTACGAATTCATTGTCGTAAACTATGCAAACGGTGACATGGTTGGCCATACCGGGGACATGAATGCGGCGATTAAAGCCATCGAAATCGTGGACCAATGCGTGGGTAAGATTGTCGATTATCTGCTCGAGATTGATGCGCATATCCTGATTACCGCCGACCACGGCAACTCCGAAGAAATGATCGATAATCAGACCCACATGACCAAGACCAGCCATACCCTCAATCCGGTCGAGTTGATATACGTGGCGAGCAATTCACCGGGCAAGCAGCTTCTGGATCGCGGCAAGCTTTCGGATATCGGGCCTACGGTTCTGTCTTTGCTGGGGCTGGATATACCCGTGGAAATGACCGCCCAAAACCTGATCATAGGCGATGATGACCAAAAGTGAAACCGTCCAGACTAAAATAATTCTGACAGAAAGAACATAGGGCTCAGTCAAAAATAAATTCACATGATAGCTACCTGATAATGGGGTGCAAATCACCCCTGTTGGTAAACGGCTGTCATCCATTTCTTATAAAAGAAGGCAGTTAATCGTCCATGGAGTAAAGAAGTATTGGAGTGATGGATTATTGAAAATTCCAAATAAAAAGTGGTTTTGATTTATTCCCGTAATCATGTTTTTTTCCGCAGTTATACCCATTATTCCAACATTCCATTACTCCATCATTTCCTATGGACGGATAGATTCATCCCGAATTAATAATATATGATTTCAAAAAGTCGTAAAACTCCCAAGACGAGTGTTTACTTCCGTCCGGTGGTTCCCCTGTTGTTTTCCATGATATCCGGCATTGGTGCAGGTTCCCAATTTTCGGGTTATGGTATTTTTGCCTGTCTTGTGGCTTTTGTATCTTTATGCGTGATCCTTCATGGCCTATACAAAAGCAGGAGCGTTATTTTTACTCCCGTGGTTCTTTTTATTGCCCTGGGATACCTTTCCATTCAACCCTGGATGGCTCCAAAATTTCCTCCCCATCACATTATTCACTTTGAGGATGGTTATTCATGGAAAATTTCCGGCGTTATTGATACCCCTGTTGCAACATATTCCCATCGGCAAAAGTTCATTCTTCGCACCGAGACTCTTGAGGGGAATGATACCTCTTTTCCGGTCACCGGAAGGATTCGCTTGACCGTGTCGGGAAACGGCCCCGAACTTTTAATGGGGGACCGGATTGTTTTTTGGGGCAGGATAAAATCCATCAGAAATTTCAATAACCCCGGAGGATTTGATTATAAGAGATATATGGCTTTTAAAAAAGTGTATGGAACCGCCTATGTCTCAGGGAAAAAACTTACCCTGATCAAAAGAAATTCTAAGACAGGGATCGGCATGATTATAGCAGATACCCGGAGGATCATTTCTGATCTCATCGACAAAACCGGGCAGGGAACGGAGCAGGGTGTTTTAAAAGCATTGATCGTCGGGGACAGAAATTCAATTTCCAACGAATTAAAACAAGCATTTAACCGCGCAGGGATCGGCCATCTTCTGGCCATTTCGGGACTTCATATCGGTATTGTGGCTACCGGTGCATTTTTAATATTCAAGGTTCTGCTTTCTTATATTAAATTTTTGTTGCGGCATGCATGGACGAAAAAGGGGGCGGTCATCTTATCTGTAATTCCCGTATGTATATACGGCCTGCTTTCAGGGATGTCACCGTCCACCCAGAGAGCGGTGATTATGGTCATCGTATTTTTAGCGGCGTTTTTATTTGAAAGAGAACATGACCCTATGAACACCCTTGCCGTGGCGGCACTGCTGATTCTTATTATTCATCCGCCGTCCCTTTTTTCAATTTCATTCCAGCTTTCGTTTACTGCTGTTCTTGCAATACTGTACGGCCTGTCTCGGGTGCAAACACCCTGGCAGAGTGATACAAGGGGGATTCAAAAGACAAAACGTGTTAGAGTTGCAATAAAACTGTTTTATTTTTTCATGGTTTCTTTGTTTGCGATCCTCGGCACCCTGCCTCTTATCATGTTTTACTTTAACCAGATTTCTCTGGTAGGGCTTTTGGCAAACTTTATTTTTGTTCCCTTGATCGGTTTTGTAGTGGTTCCTCTGGGTTTGCTGGCCGTGTTTTTATATCCGCTGACCGGTTCATTGGCTTTAGGGTGCCTCAAGACCGGTGCTT
>JASFLX010000145.1:0-7736 GCA_050117895.1 Desulfobacterales bacterium
GGTATCTACAGGCGGGGATTATGGAAGGAGGGCTGGTGAGCCAACCGACCATGGGAACGCCGCAAGGCGGTCCGCTTTCACCGCTGCTGTCCAACATATTGTTGGATGATTTGGACAGGGAACTTGAGCGACGTGGGCACCGATTTTGCCGGTACGCTGATGATGTGAATGTATATGTCAGGTCAAGGCGTGCAGGAGAGAGGGTGCTCAATTCGGTGGAAAGGTTCCTTGCTTACCGACTTCGCCTCCGTGTGAATCGAGAAAAGAGCGCAGTGGATCGTCCGTGGAAACGGACATTTTTAGGATACAGCATGACCTGGCACAAGCGTCCGCGACTCAAGGTGTCACCCTCATCGGTAATTCGTTTGAAGATGGTGCTCAAGAGTGCGTTTCGTCAGGGTCGAGGACGCAACCTTGGCAAGTTCATCGAGAGCCTGAAGCCAACCTTGCGCGGATGGATCAACTATTTCCGTTTGTCTGAGGTTAAAGGGATTTATGAAGAACTGGATGGGTGGATACGACGTAAGTTACGCTGCATAATTTGGCGGCAATGGAAACGAGCGTATACCAGGACAAAAGGCTTGATGAAAAGAGGCATCAGCGAAAAGCGTGCCCGGCAATCGGCTGTAAATGGCAGAGGCCCCTGGTGGAATTCAGGAGCCTCGCACATGAACCAGGCGTTTACCAAGAAATTCTTTGACCGCCTTGGACTCGTGTCACTGCTTGATTCGGTTCTCAAGTTTCAATGTAACTCATGAATCGCCGTATACGGAACCGTACGTACGGTGGTGTGGGAGGACGGAGGGCGTGAGCCCTCCTCCTACCCGATGCCAGCATTTTGTTTACCATCAGTTTAGGTGTAGATTTCTTGTCCATTTCGGAGAGGTCGATGTTTGGGAGGGAGCGACCCTTTGATTATCCGTTAAAAGTTTGAAACCCAAAATATTTGCATTTTACGAAAAAAATCATTTATGATACATCTAATTGTTACAAAACTTGTTGTTCGTTGGTTTGAGCATTTGCATTGTGCTAGGCCTGCTGCACTAAATTTTATAGAACTCGGATTTTAGTCCTCAAACAGCTTCAAATTTGGTGTTCCGCTTGGCTAGGCGCTTTTCGGCAATAGACTCAAAAATCACTTGCTGGAGGGTTTTGAAATGGCTTCTTATGTGATAAGGTCTTTTGCCATCCTAAATATTTTCGTGAAATATCCGGGCTAACAAATTGATTTCCATCGGATTTCCTGTTGGAGGAAAAATATAATGAAGTTATTTAAAAAAGATTCACGAAAACAATACCGAACCAAGGATAAAGATTTTTCTCCCCTCCAATTCAATCTGGTGCTCCCCGGACGTGAGCTATTACCAGGCGCTATATTCAACACAAGCATGAATGGGGCTGCCATTGCTTTTGAACCTCAAAGACTTCCCAATCTTGCTTTAAATGAAAGGGTAAAGCTCCAACTCACGATGACTCAATCCAAAAAAGTAATTATGGTAGACGCCACATTGAAACATTTGAAAAATGCCAATAACAACGTAATTTGTCGATTTCAATTTGCAGACCCAAGCAGCCTCGCAAAAAATCTTGACATTTCTCTGATGAGTTACTTCAACAGGCGAGAAGCCTACCGGGTCAAACCGGATATAAATGAACCCATAGAGGTGGATGTTGAGTGGAACGGTGGATCGACTCAAGGGCATGTCATTGATATTTCACTCACGGGTATGGGACTCGGCGTCAAACCTGATGTGACTGAAATCCCCGGCTATCCTGAGCCGGTCACTTTGTCGTTTCGATTACCGATATCTGAGAAGACTCTTATGATAGTGGGGACCACTGTTCATCCCCGGTCTTTAGGAAAAATCATTTTATATGGGATTAAGTATGATTGGGGCCAAACCGAAAATTCCTACCAGCAAGAATCGGTGATTACGAGCTATGTGATCTACAGACAGAGGGAAATTATTGGACGGATCAAAGAGGATTAGAAACGAAACCGATTCAGAAACTTCCGGCGAGTGATTTTTAAGTATCAGACGTTAAGGTGATTGTTACCACAAAACCTTTAGGTTTAAGGTTTCGGGCGGAAACAGTGCCTTTGCACGTTTCAATGCAGGTTTTTACAATGGCAAGTCCTAGACCGACCCCACCGGAGCAGCGATCCCGAGAGGGCTCGGGGCGAAAGAAAGGTTCGAATAGATGTTTCACAAAATCATCGGGCACGCCGGGACCGGAGTCTTTGACCTGGATCTCTATTTTTTTCCCTAGTCTTTTAGCTGAAACGTGAATCGGTCCCGCGTCTCCAGCGTACTTTACAGCATTTCTGATAATATTGGCCAGTGCTCGGGCCAGAAGCCCGGAATCTGCGATAACCCGGATCTTAGGATCAATTTTCGTGATAATCTCTGTTGTGGGCATGCTCTCCCGTTGCACCGCCCGTTGCAATACGGGATGCAGTTCAATCGTCTTTAGCATGACCTTTGCCGTGTCCATTTCAGCCCGTGAAAAGGAAAGCAGTTCGTTGACCAAATTTGACATGTGGGTTACATCTTCCACAACATCGACCACCTGCTTTCGACTATTTGCATCCACGCGTCGTTCCAGTATACCAAGCCCGACCTGAATTCGGGCGACAGGAGAGCCCAGTTCATGTGCCACATCACCCAAAAAACGTTTCTGGCCTTTCACAAAACCGAATAAGCGCGAAGTCATTTGGTTAATGGCACTTGCCAGACGACCGATTTCATCGGTCCGAGGTTCATTGATGCGCACATCAAAATTTCCCCTGGCAATTTCCTCAGCCGCGTGAGTCATCCGGGCAAGCGGTCGAGTGATGTTTCTCACCAACGGTATCCACAACAACACCGAAATAAGCATTATCACTGCCGTAATAATAATCAACGGAAGGGGATCGAAAAAAAAGCCGTTTCCCGTTATAGAATCTGACACGGCAAGAAGAACGGCGCGCACGGGGGGGCGTGATGGTGTTAGGTGCACCCGGATCGAAACCCCGGCCCAGTATCGTGTCGGATTTTTCGTTCGCATCATGAAACGATGTTTCCTGCCATGCTTATCGCGGGGTTTGGGGGGCAGTGAAACCTCGTTCTTTGGGGGTTTCGGCCGGAAAGGGCCCATGACCATTTTCATCACAGCCTCCGGGATATCCATATCCTTGGATAAAGATTGAAAACCCCCTTTAAATAAGAGAGCAAAGTCCACCTGATGGATCTCTGCATGCCGGGCGAGCACATCAGACCAGTTTTCGATGGGCACCTGATTCAGTTCATGAGAGATCAGCCTTCCGGCGGTTCGCAATCGATCCGATGCCTGCCTGCCAAAAATAGCATACAGATCTATTTGCGACTGAAACGCGAAGAACGCGACCAGGACCGCTGCTACCAGGGCAAGGTTCAAAAAAAAACAGAGGAGGATTTTGGAGAATAACGATGAAAAAGGCTTCATAATTCCTGACTCCTCGGGTCTAAAAACATATAACCGGCGGATCGAACGGTTTTAATGAATCTGGGGTTTCTGGAATCATCTCCCAGCTTCCGCCGCAGCGAGGAGATATGGACATCCACGGAGCGGTCGAAAACATCGTAGCTTCGACCAGCAACGGCGTCCAAAAGCTGATCCCGTGTTAATACCCGTCCAGCAGCCTTGGCCAGGCACATCAAAAGGTCGAATTCGATGGGTGTCAGGTTCAGTATATCAGCGCCCAACCGAGCCATTCGGGAGGTTTGGCTGATTTGGAGGTCTCCCAGAATCCATGCGTCATCCATGGCTTTGGGAGCGGGTTGACGTTCGGATTTGAAAGATCGGCGGGTCACGGCGCGAAGACGCGCTAAAAGTTCCCGTGTGGAAAAAGTCTTGGGCAAATAATCATCGGCCCCCATCTCAAGTCCCACAATTCTGTCGGTCTCATCGCCACGAGCGGTGAGCATCAATACCGGTATGTCCGATTCCTTGCGCAACCTTTTCAACACTTCGAACCCGTCCATTTCCGGCATCATGACATCGAGAATAACCACGTGAAAATCCCCGGCCAAGACCTTTTCCAGTCCGTGGGGCCCTGTGTGGGCAGCCTCCACATCATAGCCCATAGGCTCCAGGTAGTCTTTGACCAGTCGGCAAAGCTTTTTGTCATCATCGACAATCAAGACTTTAATTCTGGAAGTCGAACGTTCATGATTCTCCATAACTGCACCCGATCTTAATATCCATATTACCTGATCCTATTTTTTATATGATTCATACCATCAGTGCAATAACCTTTACAAAACATTTACAATTTTCCCTTGGAATCAACATAAATTCTTAACATTCATTTCTTATAATACGTTCACAACCGAGGAAAAATTCCTTGAAAACCAACAATCTCAAAAAGGAGGTACATCATGAATTCGAACCTTAGGCAAAAATTCTTTACCGGCGCAATGGTTTTTTTTATCATGGTATTTTTCATTCCGACTTTTGCGGGAGCATTTACGCCAGGCAACTGCACGCCTCACAAAAGGTTTGGCATGAAAAGGCATCATGTGTCGCCTTTGGGAATCTGGCGGAATCCGAAAATGGTTCAGGAACTGGGGCTCACCGACGAACAGGTCAAGGGGCTCAGGGAAGCGGATTTTGCCCATCGTGAAAAGCGTTTGCAATTAAAATCTAAACTCGACGGTCTTCACCTTGAAATGGAAAAATTGTTTTCCGCTGATTCTGTGGATGAGGCGAAAGTTCTTCAAGTCGCCCAAAAAATTTCAGATCTGAAAGGCAAACTGTTTGTCCGGAAAATTGAGTCTCGTCTGGCGGTTGGAAAGCTGTTAACAGCGGATCAACTCAAAAAGATAGAAGCGTTTGACTTTCATCACCATGCCAAAAAAGGTAAAAGGTATGGAAAGAGAAAACATTGCAGGTATCTGTCTAAAATTGAAGGTGAAAATTAAAACAAATGGTAAGGTTTATTATTATCACCCCCGACGGTTCGGCCTGCTATATATATCAGCCGGTCGAACCGGGGGGCAGTTTTGATCAGAAAAGGAGTTTACATGATGTGAAAACTTTTTCCGGAGAATAGGCCATTCATTTTTTGTTGATATCATTTCTACTATCAACGTGATCACCGGAAATTTAATGTTATGTTACATTGGCTCACCCCATGCGACTGGATTTTTCCAGACGCGTGAAAGGAGGCATTATGAGAGCTGCAAAACTTATTATGCGAGGGTTGGCTTGGATGATCGTCGCCATGCTCGTCATACCTCCCGCAATACCTGCGCAGGATATCGAGCAGCCAGAGCAAACAGAAAGATTCAGGAAAGAAGAACTGGATCAGATGCTTGCGCCGATCGCCCTGTATCCGGATTCGCTGATTGCCCAGATACTGATGGCATCGACCTATCCCCTGGAGATCGTCCAGGCTGAGCGTTGGATGCAACAGAACAAAACGCTAACGGGCGATGCGCTAGACGACGCCCTGAAGGAAAAGTCTTGGGACCCCAGCATAAAATCGCTTTGTCATTTTCCTGACGTGCTTTTTGCAATGAGCGATAAACTCGACCAAACCAGTAAACTGGGAGACGCCTTTCTGGGTCAAAAGGATGACGTCATGGCGACCATACAGGAATTGCGACGTAAAGCCGAGACGCGGGGAAATCTCAAGACAACCCAAGAACAGAAAGTCATCCACGAGGAGGACGCCATCGGGATCGAGCCTGCCGACCAGAAGGTTGTCTATGTGCCGGTCTACGATCCGCTCTATGTTTACGGTCCGTGGTGGTATCCTGCATATCCGCCCTATTACTGGTACTATCCGCCCGGTGTAATTATCACGGGCGGTTTTATCAGCTTCGGACCTCGCTTTTTTATCGGTATCGATTTATTTGCATGGAGCTGGTTCGACTGGCATCGGCACTATATTTATATAGACGTGCATAGAGCGAGACGATTCCACAGATTTCCCAACAGGCATTATTCCGACCGGTATTTCTGGAAGCATGATCCTGTGCACAGAAGAGGCGTGGCTTACAGGGACAGAAGAACCCGTGAGCGATTCGGAAAGAGACCATATCGAAGAACGTCGCCTGGCCCGGAAATGCGCGGATATCCACCAAGAGACAATAAAACAAGGGCCGTCGCTCCGTCGAGGGACCCTATCAAACGCCGGGAGCCAGCGGATGTGCCCCGGATAAGAACTGAACGTGAAAGGAATCAGCGTACCGAAGAACGCCGGAAAAAAGCGGATGTGTCCCAGGTAAGAACTGAACGTGAAAGAATTCAGCGCACCCAAGAACGCCGGGAAAGGGCCGGCGTGCCTAGTGCAAGGCCAGAGAGGAAAAGACTTCAGATACCTGAAGGCCGGGATACTCCCTTCAATGGCGTGGGTAACGGAGACTTTGAACGCAGGGCAAGTCAACGAGGGATCCAAAGCCGTCAGGGGGGAGGCACGAGACATCAGGGTGGCAGCATACAGCGCCAGATCGGCGGCTCCCGGTGGAGCAGTCAAGGCAGCGGGCGCCAAGGTGGCGGATTCCGCAGATAGCAGACAAAAAAAAAGATTGTGAATTTTTTGGAGGATTGCCATATAAACAAGGGAGGAAAAATGAATAGCATTGCATCATATAAGAACAATGAGGAGCGTTGGTTGACTGTTCTGGCTTGCCTTGTCTCCGTTACCCTGTTTTTTCTCTGGGCCGCTTCAATTTCGCATGCCCAAGGCATGCCCCATCGTAATTTTTTATCGCCGGAAAAGGCGGTGACATCTCTGGTCACAGCCGTCAGGGGGGATGACATTGAAGAAATGATCGCCGTTCTGGGTCCCGGGAGCAGGGAACTGATCTTTTCCGGTGATGACGTGGCGGACAGGACCGGACGAGAAAAATTCCTCAAGGCCTATGACCGGATGAACATGCTTCAAAAAGTGTCAGCAGACAAAGTGACGCTCTGTATCGGCAAGGACAACTGGCCCTTGCCGATCCCCATCGTGAAGGCAGGCTCAAAATGGGTATTCGACGCAGAACAAGGGAAACAGGAGATTTTGAACCGGAGGATCGGCAGAAATGAGCTGCATGTTATGGAGGTGCTTCATGCCTATACCGACGCACAGCATGAATACGCGAGCAGGGATTGCGGCGGCGGCGTGGTGGAATTCGCCCAGAAGCTCATCAGCACCCAGGGCAAACGCGACGGGCTCTACTGGGAGGTGAAGAAAGGCGAAAAAGAGAGCCCTCTGGGACCTCTTGTTGCGCGGGCGGCAAAAGAAGGATACGCCGATGCCAACCTTTCGCCCTTCCACGGGTATTATTTCAAAATCCTCAAAAGCCAGGGCAAACATGCCCAAGGAGGCGCATACGATTATGTGGTAAAAGGCAAGATGCTTTTAGGCTTCGCCCTGGTAGCATATCCCGCGGAATACGGGAATTCCGGTGTCATGACCTTTATTGTGAACCAGGAGGGGATCATTTATGAAAAAGATCTCGGCAAGGATACCACGCGTATCGCTGAGGGGATGAAGATTTTCGATCCCGACAAGACCTGGAAAAGAGTTAAGGAAACATTACCGCAGAAAGACAAATAACCGGCTTTTCTCAAGGAGCAGATGCATCTCCTGCGGCTTTTCTACGATTACGGTTCGAACCCTCCGGTGTATCGCAGGTGGCAAGCTTATTTTCGTGAGTATGCACTGCTGACATTTATTTAATCTTGAAAAGCTGGTCCTGTGGGCCAGGTCAGAGTTGTCC
>JASFLX010000146.1:0-7672 GCA_050117895.1 Desulfobacterales bacterium
TCGGTTATCTCCGGCGTCAGGCCGTTGGAAAGGTCTGTTTGAATAAACCGTGTTTTGGGAAGATGACCGATGTATTCTTCGGCCTGTTGAATAAGATCCGGGTTAATGTCAACCCCAACATATTCTTGAAGCATGTCCTGTGTAATGGCAGCAGTGATGAATTCGAAAAGACCGGGATCTTTGGTTGTTACATTCATTAAGAGGTCGTATCCGTCGGCGCTGCCGCAACCCAGGTCAAGAATACGTATTCTTTCCAGATTTCTTTTTTTCCGTTCCACCAAATTATTCAGTGCAGGGCGCAAAAAAATAGCGGTGTTCTGATCTTCCCAAAATCTTCGAACATTGTCATATTTCCCGGTCAGTCCGCTTGCCTTTTCATATTTTCCGGTGCTGTGGGCCTGTGTATATGCCTTTTTTTCTCCTTTTTGATTCATAATGACTCCTATTCATAACTTTTCATCACCTCAATGGCCTGAAACGCATCTTTGCAATACGCATCCGCCCCGATTTGTGCGGCAAATTCCCGGGAGGTGGGGGCACCGCCGATAAGAACCTTAACCTTATCTCGAAGTCCTTGTTTTTCCAGCTCACCGATCACATCTTCCATATTCCGCATGGTGGTGGTTAAAAGGGCCGAAAGCCCTAGAAACGGAGCCTTACTCTCTTTAACTTCATCCACGATGCGGTCCGTACTCACATCGGATTTTAAATCGATGATATCGTAGCCCGCACCTTTTAGCATGATGGCCACAATATTTTTCCCGATGTCGTGAAGGTCGCCCTTTACCGTGGCAATGATAAATTTGCCCTTGCTCTCCACCCCCGCCTTAATCAGATGAGGCGCCAGTAAATCCATGGCCACCCCCACACATTCGGCAGAAGCCAGCATGTCCGGGATCAGATACTCATTTTTCTCGAATTTCTCCCCCACGATTTCCATGGATTCTGTTAATGATTCGATTAATATCTTTTTTGGATCTATATTTTGACTCAACGCCTCATTCACCAGTTCGGTGACTCCGGGTTGACCTTCCAAGCCCGGATCAAAACCTTCGTCTTCAGCTTCCACTCTTCCCTGAATGACATTAAATGCGATTTTCTCTAAAAGTTCAGTTGGATTCATCACCTACTCCTTCACTATTTGTTGTTGTTATTATCCTAAATGATCGTAAATAAAATGGTAAAACATAATATCTGATTAATTTATCAACTATTTTGTAAATCCAGCTATGTCGTTATAACTCTTCTTTAGATGAGATATATAATTTTAAAAAAAATACCATTTTATTTACCTTTCAGGAAAGCCGATGACACCCCATCTCCTGCGTTATCAAGGCCTTGCGGTAGATGACTACAGCTGCGGCCTTGATGCCTTGGACCTGGAGTATCCTCGACTTTCGATCATTTAGGGTATTACAAATTGCTGTTAATTTGTTTTTAGGCTCGGCAGAAGTCCCGGGACCTGATTATATATACGCTCCACCACATCCGTGTCCAGATGAGACGCCGGTTCGCTTTCCAGTCGAGCCATATAGTCAAGCGCATTTTCGATGACTTTGTCTTCCTTGTCTCTGGTTTCAAACTGATACGGATCGGAGACATCCCCGCTGTGCATGGCCTTGCGAGCATGGCGGGCAAATAGTCGATGGCTTGAGGCCATGACTTTTTTTACCATATTGAGTGTATCATCGATCTCTGTTGGATTGACCTTGGGCTCCCTGAGACAATGCTTGATTTTTCCAATCTGTTCATTATCGAGAACCGCCTGAAGCGGGCAAAAACAATTGGTCCGGTCTAAAAGACCGAACGCATAATGGATATAGTGTGCGCCGCTCATGGCCATATAAAGCTGGGTGAACAGTTTCTCAAACATGGCCTGCATTCCCGGCACATAGGCATCGCCCACACCGGCGGTCGAATAGCACGGCACCTTATAATAGCGGGCTAATTGAACGCAGTCGATATTATACTGATTGAATTCCGGACAGCCGTAAAGGTCATGAAGATCATCCAGACGCGCCCTGACCGGAACGCTGCCATATAGAACCGGCGCCCCTTCCTTGATCAGTTGCGTCAGAGTAATGCCGGCTAAAATCTCCGCATTGATCTGTGCAACCATGCCTGCTTCCTGGATGGGCGCCGATGATCCTCCCTGAGGCGAAGAAGAAATCACCAAGGGCAGCCCTGCATCAACAATAGCAAATACCTTCTCTGCCGTGTCATCCACGATTTGAAGCGGACTTTTAAATACGCAGGCAATAAAGGAAACCACCGGATTGTCTCTTAAAGCCTTTTTGTCCCCTGCAATAATCTCGGCCATGGTGACCACATCATCAAAACGCGCCAGGCTGGTCAAGCCCGCCTGGACATGCTTGGTGATGTTATTGAGGCTGGCAAAAAACTTGTTCACATCATGGTTATCTGATGTAATCTCGGGATCCTGGATGTTCAATGGCCGGATGAAAAAATCGAGATGCTCCAATCTGTCGCAGAGCTTTGCCGCACGACTTAACAAGGCGGTGGTGCCGCGGCGCTCTGTGTATCGGGGCACTTTTACTTTGACAGAGCTGTTTGTTTCACTGACAAAATTCTCCATTTTTGCATCGAGCCAGATATTTGCTTCAGATCCTGATCCAAAATAAGCTCGTGGAATTTCAGCATCGATAAACAGTCGATTCTCCGGTTTTCTTGCGCCCAAAACAATCCGGGAAGGTGCTTTGGCAACGGCTTCTTTGATGAGTCCGTCCGAAAAACTTACCCGCCACCATTTTGCGTTCGCATCGCTTTCCTCCCGAACCTGGGCGCCATGGTCTTTGAAAAGCTTGGCCGCCCGCTCGTTATAGCACCAGATTCCCGGGTCGGACAGTATGTGTAACGATGCCTGATCCAGCCATTTTAACTGATCCTGATTCAACCGTTCATAAGGTTTGACCAAAACCCCTGGTCTGTATGATTCAATCACGATATCCTCCTATAGATTCTTTACTTTCGGAAAGCACGCATATACCGGCGGCAATGTCGATCTTTCCCGGCCAACACTTCTCCTGTTTTTACCGCTGCCATCAAAGCTTGATCCAGGGGATCGATAATGGCGGCATCGAGCCCCGCATATATACACATGTGCAGGTAGGCAACATTAAGCCTGCCTCGGTCGGGTAAGCCGTAGGATACGTTTGAAAGTCCTGTCACGGTCTTTATGCCGGGAAATTTTTCTTTAATGGTGGTTAACGTTTTTAAAGTGACCCTTCCGGAATTTATATCCGTACTGATCGGCATAACCAAAGGATCGATATAAAGATTTTGAATGGAAACCCCATATTTTTCGCAGGCGCCGAGGATGGAATCGCAACATCGGAGTCTCCCTTCCACGGTTTTCGGAATACCGCTTTCATCCATTGCCAGTGCAATGAGAAAAGAATCATGTTCGGCGGCAAGGGGCACGATCGCATCCAGGTGAGACTTTTCGGCTTTGGCGGAATTGATCATGGCCGGTTTGTTATCCAGAATTTTAAGTCCGGTTTCCATTACCTTTGGATCTGCACTGTCAATGCAAAGGGGTGTATCCATTTGTTTTTGAATTTCTTCAACTGCCCACCGGATAGAATCAATTTCATCTTTAAGTGATCCCACACCGGTACCCACATTGACATCGATAAAGTTAGCGCCGGATTCCGCCTGTTTTATTGCCAGATCGATGAGGCTTTCCGTCTCTCGATTCAATATAATGGATTTTACAGATGGAAGGGTTGCGTTAATTTTTTCCCCGATGATGATCATATACAAACGCCCCCATCATTCCAAGTTAGTTCGCTCAGTTTATGTTGAGAAACGAAGAGCTTACAATTGGAATTTTGGAATATTGGAACACTGGAATATTGGGTTGTGGGAAAATGGAAAGTTGGGTTATTGTAAAATTCCTTTTGTCGGGAAATAAATAGAGGAATTTCATCTTCTTTAAATCATCATTCCAATATTCCATTATTCCATTATTCCGTGTCCGAGTTAGAAATAAAAGTCTAAAAAATAAAATAATTTCAATAAATTTAGGAATTTCCGAGATGTTTGATTATATAATACCGGCTTGCAGTCCGGGAATTTCTTTTCGGATGATATCGCGCACATCCGATGAAAGCACCGGAGTTCCAGGTCGTCCCAAAATTTCCATAGCTTTCTCTGAAGCACGGATCCGTGAAGATTTTGCCCCCTCTTCCTCCCAGATTTCCCTGTTATTCCTGTCGCTGAGTTGGGGCTGGAACTGCTCGGTTCGCATGAATTTTCGGGTGTGTCGGTTTGAAACAAAATGTCCCCCGGGCCCGGCTTTTTTCAAAACATCGAATGCCAGGGTTTCTTCATTGACCGTAATTCCTTCGACAGCACGCATGACCATACCGATAATTTCGTTATCTATGACAAGCTTATCATATGAAGCCGTCATGCAAAATTCCAGAAACCCGGCAGCATCATGAATGAAGTTTCCGCCGGCCAGGGCCACCATTAAACCGGTCAATGCTGATTCATAACCGGACTGTGAATCGTTAATTTTGGCATCAGACATGCCGGCGGTGGAATATAATGGAAGGTTGTAGAAATTTGCCATCTGAGCCGAAGCCGCATTCATCAGACCCATTTCAATAGCGCCGGACAGGTATTTCATGTCGCGAAGATCAGTAATTGAAGATATGCATCCGTATAACACCGGAGTGCCCGGATTGACCAATTGGGTGAGCATAACGCCGATAAGCGTGTCCACGTTTTGCACGACCAGATTGCCGGCCAGTGTGATGGGCGCAGTGGCACCGCAAAGGGGCTCTACCGGTACAACCACGGGGATACCTTGCCTTGCAACTTCCATGGCTAACTGGCCATAGCTTTCATCAAGCATAAACGGGCTGATATTACAGGTTACCATGGAGATGAACGGGCGCTGTCTGAGTTTTTCCGGAGACCCTGCAATGATTTCTGCCATCTTTATCACATTTCTAACCCCTTCCAGGGTGTAGACCCCGCCCATTACATGCTTGCGGGTATGGTTAAGGGCGGCACCGAAACGGTTCACATCCACTCTCTCAACGGGCAGATCATTGGGATACACATTGAGCATATAAAAATGTACATTGTCCAGAGCCTCCACCAGCCGTGCCATGTTCTGGATGTCTTCTAACTTGGACCGTCGTGCGGTTCTTTCTCCGGGATCCTGAACATTAAGGGCAGTCCCTCCTGTTCCCATATAAACCTTATTACCGCCGATTTCGCAGTCCAGTTCGCCGCTTTCTTCTCTGCCACAAAGATGAACAACGGAAGGGGCCGGTTTGATCAGTTCCATAACCAGCTCAGGGTTGAATTTGGCTATCTTGGTTGAATCATCGATGATGGCACCTGCTTTTTTAAAAAGCGCCAGCGCCTCCGGGAAATTCACCTGTACGCCCACTTCCGAAAAGATCTTAAGGCTGGTTTGATGTATTTTTTCGACATCCTTGTCGGTTAACGGCTTATAACGGCCGCCGTCAAGTCCCCTTCGGGTCTTCATATTTGTTTCCTTTCTCTTTTCGGAGCCCTTCTTGCCGGACAATCCTTCCTGTTGCAGTCCCAGCAAGGATTGTAAGGCGTCTCGCCATTGGAATGTATTCCAAACACTCCCGAAATAGACTTTCGGGGACTCATCAGACATGAATCGTTCAGGTCAACATCGACATCCTGTGAGTCTAATACTTCGAAAAGTTTTTTCTGTTCCGTAATGGGCCAGTCGCAATACCCCGGACTGAAACATAGGGTCACCTGTTTGCCCTGGTTTTTATATTCGGCCTTCATACGCCGATGAAACGTTTCCACCATATTTTCGGCAACCACAGATGCCATGGCGTCTAAGATGTACGCCTCTGCCATGTGCTTTTTGTCCATGAGCCGCTTGATTTCGCCGTCGACACTATCACCTAACGTTGCGACATAACATACAATATCGTCACAGTCTTTTAACATCTTCGAAAGTTTCGGACTTTTGAATTCCGGCCCTTCTTCAAGATGCACGGCGCCCTTTTCCACCGAGTCGATTCCCGTGTTCTGGTGATACAAAGAAGGTTTGACCAGTTTTTCAAATACCGGTTTTAGTTTTTCTATTTTTAACCGGGTCGCACGGGAAATATTGCCGAATGTGTCACTTCCCAGGATAGTGGCCAATTCATCTTTTTCTATGGTCGGTATGATTTCCATCTTAACATCGCCTCGTCTCAACAAAGTTGTTTCTGTAAAAAAATAAGACCTTTGAAAAACATCCCCTTTTGTTCAATGCTTCAGTCAAACTCAGATAATAAACCTCAAAATACGTTATGTATTCCGGCGGTTAAAATCTTGGGTTTCTCCCTTTCAAAGTCAGGGATCTTCGACTTGAATGTGAACAAATTCGAACATTTTTTAAAGGTCTCATTATCTCACACGGAAATTTTTTAATGTAAATTATTTCAATAGAAACCATTACAACAATAAAAATCATATGTCAAGGCTAATTTTGAGAATACAAAAACAAGGGCGGTTGGATGAGATTTTAAGGGGTCAAGAAAAAAATAAAATCCGTAGTTCTACTTGACCTCCAGATCCTGGACGTCAAGCATGGCGGTCAACATGTTTAGGGAACTCACGATCTGCTCTTTTTTGGCGTTTTCAGTTTGTTTCAAACCATCAATGATCTTTTGCTGTATGGGAGGCGGTGCATTTTGGGCCAGCTTCTTTCCGGCTTCGGTAAGATGAATGGTAATCACGCGGCGATCCAGAGAGGTTCGCATTCGTTTCGCAAGACCTTTCTTTTCCAAACGGTCGACAACTCCGGTAACGGTGCTGGATTTAACCATCATATGGTTGGCGATTTTAGATAGCGGTAAAGGACCATACTCATAAAGTGTTAAAATGCAATTAAGCTGTGCTGAACTTACCTGATATTTTTTATTTAATTCTTTGGTATAGAGCTCGCTCGCCTGAATGAGTCTGCGGATCGAAAAGATGATCTGCTTGGTGTGATCAGACGGAAATTTTTTGTTTGTAATATTTAGATTGCCGCTGCCGTCAGTTGACATATTATTTTGTTCCTGCTAAAAAGTTTTTAGTTCAAACAATTTATTACTGCAGAAAAATCAATAAATCAATATAATTTTTATTCTCTAACCTATTTTTTTTTATTCATATCCGAATGGCTTTTCTGACAAACCATCAAAGAAACCATGATTAAACTATCGCGTGTATTTAAAACATTTGACGGTGGCCGTTCCTATGCGGTCAAAGACCTTTCTTTAAGCGTTGGCAAGGGTGAGACCCTGGTTCTATTGGGGTCATCCGGTTGCGGTAAAACCACCACCCTTAAAATGATCAACCGCCTGATCGAACCGACCCAAGGACTCATTGAAGTCGGTGGGAAGGATGTCATGGATCACAATCCCGTCGATTTGCGTCGTCAAATCGGTTACGTTTTTCAGGGAATCGGCCTGTTCCCCCATATGACCATTGAACAGAATGTTGAACTTGTTCCGCGGCTTTTAGGATGGTCAATCCGTTCCAGGCAAGAACGCATGCGCGAGTTATTAGACCTTGTCGGACTCCCGGTCGAGAGTTTTGCTCAAAGATTTCCCGATGAACTCTCCGGTGGTCAGCAGCAAAGAGTCGGTGTTGCCCGCGCCCTTGCCGCAAA
>JASFLX010000147.1:0-7666 GCA_050117895.1 Desulfobacterales bacterium
CCTTGTGTCAGTCCATAAATGAGGATTTTTGTTCAAGATCAAGGCATGCGAAAAAAATAACCACAGGCATATGTTTAATATTCCGAGGATTATTTTTTGAGCATAACGCAGAGATTGGGCAAAAAGACCATTTATGGACGGACACTAACTTGATTTTACAACCTGTAAAAAACACTGACACCCATTCATTCCAAATTTTAATATCCATATTTTTATAAAACGCTAAATCTGCATCATATCAGCAGGTTAAACATATATCTAGAGGAAATTCCGCTTTGGTATGGTTGTTGCTTTTAACAAGAACAGGGGGAGTACCCCCGGATTATAAACTGAAATGATTGTTAATAACTTTTTCAAAAAAAGAAGTTTAACCATGGCAGAAATTAACGATTTAAAAATAATCGATACGTTACAACCGCTCTGCCGGGACAAACAATTACGTTGACCATGGGTGAAGCGGTCTGAAAGGAGAAATATCATGTTAGTGAATTACTGGATGAGCAAACAGGTGGTCACCATCGATGCTAAAGATTCCATGAATAATGCAATACACTTGTTAAAAAAACATAATATCAAGATGCTGCCGGTTATGGAACAGGGTAAGCTCGTTGGAATTGTCACGGATCGGGATATCAAAAGATCGTCTGCTTCTGATGCAACCAGCTTGGAAATTCATGAGCTTTTATATTTGATTTCTAAAATTAAAATAGAAGATATCATGACCAAAAACCCCATCACCGTTCCTTTGGACTATTCCATTGAAGAAACTGCTGAAGTTCTTTTAAAACATAACATATCCGGTGTCCCTGTAATCGATCAATACGGTGATGTTGTCGGCACGATCACTCAAAATGACATTTTTAGAACCATCATCTCGCTGACCGGTGTTGAAAGAAAAGGCATCCAATTTGGCCTGGAAGTAGAAGATCGGCCGGGTTCTATCAGAGATGTGGAAGACACAATTCGAGAATATGGCGGCCGTATGGCGAGCATTCTGACTTCCTACGATTTGGCCCCCGAAGGATTTCGACGGTTGTATATTCGCATGTACGGTATTGATCGCTTCAAGCTCAACAAGCTCAAGGAATCGCTTAGAGAAAAAGCATCTCTTCTTTATATGGTGGACCGCCGGGAAGCCAAAAGAGAAACATATTAGTCTATTACTTCAATACGTTGTTATAGCTAAACTGGCAGGTCTGTTTATTGATCTAAAAATTCATAGCAATAAGAACTAACAGACCAACAAAAGATTAGAGTAAGGAGTATATCGTTGGTAAAATACAGAAAAAAAATCTTGTTGGCGGTGGATGGTTCGGATCAGGCTTTTGAGACAGCTCGCTATGGGAGCCGGTTGTTTCCGCCGAACCGTATGGAAGTGGTTTTATTCCATGTAATGACAAAGTTTCCCGAAAATTTCTGGGATATCGAGAAAGAGCCCGCATACAGGCAAGAAGTAACTACCACAAGTGCCTGGAGACTCCAGCAAAATAAGGAAATACAGAAGTTTATGGAAAAAGCCCGTCGGCTATTTCTGAAATAAAACGTTCCGGAGGATGCCGTTCGTATTAAAATTCAAGAAAGGAAGGTGGGCATAGCAAGAGACATTATGTATGAGTCACAAAACGATTACCACGGAGTGGTTGTGGGACGCTGGGGAATGAGCATGCTGAAAGATTTTCTATGGGGAAGCATTGCCAACAAGCTTATGGGACGCCTGATCAATCTTCCCCTCTGCGTGGTGGGTGGCACTCCGCAACTTGGCAAAATACTTGTGGCCATAGATGCTTCGGAAGGGGCAATGAGAGCCATAGACTACGTGGGTGACATAGTGGATCATTCCCATTGGGAAGTCACCCTTTTTCATGCGATTAGAGATTTGCATACAGAGGAATTGTACCGGGCTGAAAAATCCATGGAGTCTGTCTTGGAAACGGCCTCTAACAATCTGGAGAAAGCCGGCTTTAATCGTAATCAAATTGACGTTAAGATGGTTACCGGGACACATAGCCGGGCCGTGGCTATTATTACAGAAGCTCTGAAAGGGGGATATGGGACTATTGTTGTCGGACGAAGAGGTCTTACCCATGTGGAAGAATTCATTATGGGCCGTGTGAGCAACAAGATCATTCATATGGGGAGGGAAATGGCGGTTTGGGTGGTAAGCTAATCAGGTGTTAAAAAATATGTACTTATCAAAAGATTATTTCCAGTGATTTCACAAACTCTATTTTGGTATGGTGGTTGTCCCCGGATTCCAACAGGAAATAATTCTTAAGTACTTTCTCAAGAATAAGAGATGAATTTAATATATACAGGAGGAAAACATGTATAAAACTATATTGGTTCCGTTGGACGGATCGAAACGAGCTGAGGCTATATTGCCTCATGTGGAAAACCTCGCACGATCTTTATACGCCAAAGTGATTTTCTTTAAAGTTGCGGAACCATCGCTTATGCTGGAATATGATGAAGTGATTGATATGTCAATGTACTTGGAAAAATCCGATAAGCAGAAGAAAGAGGCGGAGGCTTATCTTGCTTCTCTTCAAAAAACATTTCGTGAAAAGGGTATCGAAGCTCGAACTCTCATCGGCCATGGTCCGGTCGTGAAAGCAATTATCGATGCCGCCGGACATGAAAATGCGGGCCTGGTGGCCATGGCCAGTCACGGTCGTGGCGGTTTGTTTCGGACATTTTATGGAAGCGTTGCGGCCGGGGTGCTGCAACGTATAGATCGGCCGCTGTTTCTGATTCGTTCACGGAGAGACGGTTAGACGCTTATAGGAATTTCGTGTGACAAAAAAATCCGCGTTGCTTAACACAAAAAGCGGATGGGTTGACAAAACCAAATGAATCATCAAGAAAAAATTTTTCAATCGATGGATAAGCCTGACTTTTATCCGCATGTTGTTTCCAAGATAGAGCACCGTGAAACACACATTTCCAAAGTTTTTCTGACCGGCTCCTATGTCTATAAAATTAAGAAATCGGTTAATTTGGAATTTCTGGATTACACCACACTGGAAAAGCGCAACTATTATTGTCAACAGGAAACAACTCTGAATCGTCGTCTGTCGCACAATATCTATTTAGGCGTTGTTCCCATAAACTTTAAAGACGGTCGATATTCTATCAGCGGCCCGGGAAAACCGGTTGAATACGCGGTGAAAATGCGCCAGCTACCTGAAGATCGTTCATTGATTCGAATGCTTAAAGACGAAAAAGTCGATCACAGGGCAATTGAGCAGCTGGCCCGAATGCTTGCCGATTTTTACCAATGTTCCGACACGGGTGGAAAAATTGCTGCTTTTGGTTCATGGGAAACCATACGAGCCAAAAGCGAGGAAAACTTCGGGCAAATGGAAAAATTTGCGGGAGAGATGTTTAACGATCGGATATTTCATGTCATACATGCAGCAACCCGCTCATTTTTGATCCGGAGGCGGGCTCTTTTTCAGCATCGGACAGAAAATGGAAAGATTTGCGATTGTCACGGAGATTTAAGGTCCGGGCATATTTATTTTGATAATGGGATTCAGGTCATTGATTGTATTGAATTTAATGAGTGCTACCGATACTCGGATATTGCGTCTGATTTGGCTTTTCTGGCCATGGACCTGGATTTCGAGGGTTTTCCAAAGATCGCCGGACATTTGATTAATGCATTTGCCCAATATACGAATGACTCAGATATGTTTGTTTTGATTGATTTTTATAAGTGCTATCGAGCGTTAATACGTGCCAAGGTGAATTGTTTACGGCTTGAAAATGCATCTATTGGAGGTTGGAAAAAAGCGAATATTCGCAGAGAAATTGACCGATACATGGATCTTACCTACCAATATGCGTTACAGTTCACCCGCCCGACACTCTGGGTGGTCTGCGGCTTGCCTGCCTCGGGGAAAAGTAAAATCTCCAATGAATTATCCAGACATCTTAATGTCAAGGTTTTTTGTTCGGATTTGGTCCGAAAAGAATTGTTCGGGTTGAAACCTCATGACTTTGTGGATGTGCCGTTTGAAACAGGCATATATTCCAAAGGGGCCGGTTCTCTTACCTATGGGAAACTCCTGTTACTTGCCCAGGAGGAAATCGAAAAAGGCGCTTCAGTAATATTAGATGCAACATTTGGTAATAAACATCAACGTGACGAGGCCTTACGACTGGCTAAAGACATGGATGCAAACATTGTCTTTGTCGAATGTTGTTCACCGGTAAAATTGTCTCGAGCACGTCTCATCAAGCGCGAGATGGGACCCTGTATTTCCGATGCGCGTATTTGGCATTTTGAGCAGTTTAAAAAACGGTTTGAGCCGTTGAATGAGATACATGATGAAATGCACATCCGTATAAATACCGAGAAACCTTTAAAAGAGAACATACATAACTTACTGTCACAGGGCAATATGTTACCGGTAAGAGAAAATGCCGGTGCCGGAAGCTCATTACGTATTCTGTAACACACCCCGTTTAGAGAAAAAATATCCGGCGCGTAACACCGGACGATTAAAAAGGAGAGGGGGAAATGTTCACTAACGTGTTAGCAGCAATTGACAGGGTAACCGTTTGTGATGCACTGGTTATGGCGGCGGCTCGCATTGCTGAACAAAACCGAGCAAAATTGCATATTATTCATGTGCTGGAATCTTCTTCCAGGGATAATCGCCATTTAATAAAACATTTTAAGACCGGAGAGGAGAGGGTAACCGATTCTGCGTATGAGAAATCAGTGACCGAAGAAATAAATAAAGTCTATGCTGAAGTTTTGAAACCTTGTAGAAGTTATGAGCTCAGAGTAACCCCCGGATTCCCCTGGGAGGAGATTTTAAGATGGTCAAGGCAAATTCGTACAGACCTGATTGTATTAGGTCCCCATTCCACTGGGGCTGAGGAAAAAGGAGTGGTCAGAGTAGTCGGAAAGATCGGGAGTACCGTAGAAGGTGTTATCATGCGTGAAAATTGTCCGGTAATGATTGTTAATCCGTCTATTCAAAAGGAAAGAATGGCATTTAAAAGAATTCTGGTGGGCATCGACTTTTCAAGATCCTGTGAATGTGCATTATGCTTGGCAGTAAAATTAAGTCAAGAGTACGGCTCAAAGCTTTTTCCATTTCACATGATACCCGTTCCTCCCCTTCCCAAATACTCTAAAGCTGATTATGAGGCAGATACGGACGTCGGGAGGAAAAGACTCCAAGAGTTTTGCCATGGGTTCCTCCAAGGGACAGATTATGAGTATGGTGTTCGGGGAGGCGCCTTGCCCCATTTGGAAATATTAAAATATGCCAAAAAAAAAGATGCGCATCTCATTACCATGGGGTCCCATACCAAAGAAAAAGCCGGAAAATGGTATGCGGGGAGTGTGGTAGAGCGCGTCAGCTATCGGTCCAAATGTCCAGTGGTTGTGGTGACCGATCCTGAAGTTTTATTAACGTGGAAAGATAGCCTAACCGAAAAAATACATGCAGAGAAGAATATGGATCGGTTAATTCAAGTGTTTAGCAAGAGGTGAAATACCTTCTCAATTTAGGTGCCAGCAAATTGTGGGGGATAGGATTTATGAAGATATCCATTCCAAAAGATGCCATAACAAAAATAATGACGAATTATAATTGCTCTGAAGAAGAGGCTGCCAAAGCATATCTTGATGCCCAAGACAGTGCCAACGATGCCTTTAAATCCTTTCTGGACCAACGATTTGATACACAACAACCAAACGTTGCTGTCCTTGATCCCAAGGTCTACACCCCTAAAGAAATCAAAAGGCATTTGGACAAGTATGTTATTGGTCAGGAAGAATATAAAAAGAGGCTGGCCATTGCCGCGGCCTATCATTTTGCCATGATAAAATATCTTCGCGAAAATCCGGATGAGCAGACCGTGAAAAGATTTCGCAAAAAAAATACCATTACCGCCGGACCTTCCGGTAGCGGTAAAACATATTGTGTGGAGGTTTTGGGAGATCTTTTACAAGTTCCCACACTAATCATCGATGCCACGGATTATACGGAAGCCGGCTATGTGGGCAAAAGTGCAGATGATATGATTCGCGAATTGATTGATTTAGTCCCCGGGCATAACCGCGAAGAACAGGCGGGATTCATCAGCAACTTCGGCGGTCTGATATGTATTGATGAAATTGATAAAAAAGCAAAAAACGGCGCATCGACCGGACATGATATTTCCAGAGAAGGGTTTCAAAGGTCTGTTTTAAAACTCATAGAGAGAAAGCTGGTTCCCATAAACAACCCATACTCCGCCGCCTCTCAAATCCAGGAGGTCATAGACCGGCAGAGGGGAGAAAAAACCAACAAACAAGACAGCATGATGAGTACGGAAAACATACTGTTTATATTGGGGGGGTCTTTTGAAAGGACTCACGATAACCTGGAATCTATTGTAAAAAAACGATTGCAGCACAAGGGCAGGGTCCATGAAGACGGAAGTATTGAGATAATAGGGTTTGCCGTGGATGAAAAAAAGAACGAAAAAGGCAAGCTGCAAAATTTTTATAAGGAAGCGGACGCTGATGATTTTATTAATTTCGGACTGCTTCCGGAGTTGATCGGCCGGTCTCCGATAAGAACGTTTGTTAATTTGTTGTCCAAAAACGATTTGATTCGCATCATGCAGGAAACCGAGGACTCGATCCTCAATCAATATAAAATGGAATTTAAGTTGTTCAATATAAATTTGGATTTTACATCTGATGCCGTGGAGTATGTTGCGGAAATAGCAGAAAACCGAAAGACGGGTGCCCGTGCCCTTGTCAGTGTATGGGAAAACATTTTAACCGATTTTCAATTTGAACTTCCGGGATTAAATTTTTCAAAGTTAGAAGTCACTCGGGAACTATGCGAACGATCTAAAGATTACCTTTTAAAAATGCTGGAGAGATCTCCATTTGCGGATTTTGTTGAAAATTTTAAAAAGGAATATGGGATTGAACTTATTTTGGACGAAGAGGTTCAAAATTATTTTGAACAATATGCCCAAGACAACAACATTCAGATATCCGAGACCCTGAAAAAATTTCTCTCCGGTGCTTCGGCGTTAAATTATATGGGCATTAAAGGGCCATACAAAATTACACAAGAAATCGTTGAAGACGAGAAGTATTTTGATAAGCTGTTTGCTCGTTGGTATGAAGAGCAGAAGAAAAAAACAAGTTAGTGTTCATCCATAAACGGCATCTTTTGGTCCCCGGCGGCGTTCTCGCTCGTTTTCAATCCTCGAAATAGCGCGCTATGCCTGCGGTTGAAAACTCGCTCGGGCCTTGCCGGAAACCAAAATCTACCATTTATGGATGAACACTTTTTATCTTTTCATTACGAATTCATAAAAGCGCTGTTTTTTAGAAACGATCCCTAATGCATTCAAACCGTGTACGATTTCGTTGCTGATCATTCATTCCGCTTAATCCAGGGCTCTAAAAGAAAAACTCCTCGAACACTTAGTTAGTTGGTTTTGCGGTCAAGCAGGGCGGCATGGGCAGCGGCCAGGCGAGCAACGGGCACCCGAAATGGCGAGCACGATACGTATGTCAGACCCAGCTGATGACAAATTCGGATGGATTCGGGGTCGCCGCCGTGTTCTCCGCAGATCCCGCATTCCAGATCCGGTCTTACTTTACGCCCCTTTCTAACGGCAATATCCATTAATTCTC
>JASFLX010000148.1:0-7642 GCA_050117895.1 Desulfobacterales bacterium
AACTGGGGAAATACCGACAGATATTCAATGAAAAGCTTCATACCGCCCGCTTGCTGATTAAAGATCAGCAGCAAAAACAAGCCATTGATCAAATCGACCGGGAATACCAGCTCTACATTAGCGCCAAAGACCGCGTTATCGCCCATTATAAAGCCGGAGAGCGGGAACAAGGCGCCAAACTCCACCGGAAAGTGCGCGATCGTTTTTTTAACATCCTGGAATTATGTGAAAGATACAAAGAGTTTCATACCCAAAAAATCATGCTGGCCAGGAACAAAAGCATGCGCCAGGCCCGAAAACTCAGGTTTATTGCAGGCGCTGCGATACTTGTTGTTTTTTCTCTCTGTGTGCTTTTGGCTTTTATTCTGGCAAACCAGATTTTAGATCCCTTACATCGCCTGGCTCAGGAGGCCGATAAGAAAGGCGCTATGAAAAAGTCGGGTGACGAAGTCAAAGCAATCAGTCGCAGCGTGCACGACTTGATTGAAGCCGCCGGTCAGACCCACATCGAGCTTGAGCGCAGCCGTGAACACCTTTTACAGGCCGAAAAGATGGCCATGGTGGGTAAACTGGCGGCCGGAATGGCCCACAGCATTCGCAACCCGCTCACATCAGTAAAAATGCGCCTGTTTTCCCTGAGCCGGTCCCTGAAACTGACTGATTACCAGAAAGAAGACTTTGATGTCATCTCCGAGGAAATTCGACATACCGACACCATTGTGCAGAATTTTCTGGAGTTTTCGCGCCCTCCCCGGCTCAAAATGCAGCAGGTCAGTCCGTCTGTAGTGGTTGACATGGGCCTGCAGTTACTGGAACACCGGCTAAAATCATATGATGTGACCGTTGATGTGATCCGGAAGCATCCGCTTCCGGAAATCCAGGCGGATCCCGAGCAATTGAAGGAAGTGCTGGTTAATCTTATGATTAATGCATGTGAGGCCATGGAACAGGGAGGATCCATTGTCATCCAAGAGGAAGAATCTTTGGCACCGACGATGGGCAGGGCTGCGGTCATTCGATTAAAAGACAACGGTCCGGGTATATCCGAATCGATTTGCGACAAAATTTTTCAACCCTTTTTCAGCACCAAAGAAGAAGGCACGGGTCTGGGATTGAGTATTGCCTTCCGCATTATTGAAGAACATCAGGGCCGGCTGGACGTCCAATCAAAAGAAGGGGAAGGATCGACGTTTATCATCACCCTTCCGATAAAGGAATGAAATCGTGCGTACCATTCTAATAATTGACGATGATGACCAATTGCGCAAAAGTTTCGACAAGCTTTTGAAAGAAGAGGGCTATTGCTCTAGATGCGCTGCCTCCGGGGAAGCAGGTCTTAAAATAATACAAAAGGAGATTCCGGACCTGGTTATCCTGGACATGCGTTTGCCGGGAATGAACGGTTTTGAAACGTTTCAGGTCATTCACGAAATAGAGCCCAAGCTTCCGGTGATTATCATGACCGCCTACAGCACGACTGAAACCGCCATCAAAGCCACCAAGATGGGAGCATTCGACTATATTCTCAAACCCTTTGATATTCCTGACATGTTAACGGTTATTAAACAGGCCTTGGAAGCAGGCCATTTCATGCGTTCACCGGTGGATATGGATCCCGTACCTGATGAAAGTTTCCGGGATGCTATTATTGGGCGAAGTAAGTCTATGCAGGAGATTTACAAGTCCATCGGGAGGGTTGCTTCGACGGATGCTACGGTCCTCATCAGAGGCGAATCCGGTACGGGCAAAGAACTGGTCGCCCGGGCCGTTTACCAGCACAGCCAGAGGGCAAACAAACCCTTTCTGGTGATCAACTGTGTTGCGATTCCAGAAACCCTTTTAGAGAGCGAACTGTTCGGTTATGAAAAAGGAGCATTTACCGGAGCGGCTCATCGGAGAGTTGGAAAAATCGAACAGGCCCACGGCGGAACCATATTTCTGGATGAAATAGGTGACATGCCGTTAAGCATCCAGGCTAAAATCCTGCGTTTGCTCCAGGAAAAAAGTATTGAGCGACTTGGCGGCCGGACAACCGTTCCCGTGGACGTAAGAATTGTGGCCGCCACCAATCGTGACCTTGAAATCGCCCTGGAAAAAGGCCGTTTTCGGGAAGACCTTTACTACCGGCTCAAGGTGGTTACTATCTTTTTACCTTCACTGAGAGAACGGGCCAAGGATATTCCGTTACTGACCGATTATTTTCTGGCGCGCTTTTCCCGTGAAGCGAGGATTGAAAATCCGGGAATTACCAAAGAGGCAAAGGCCATACTTACAACCTACTCCTGGCAGGGTAATGTGCGCGAGCTGGGCAATACACTTCAAAAGGCATTGATTTTTAACCGCGGGGCTCCCATTTCTCAGAAAGACATCTCGCAGGCCATCAGTGGGGAAAATGCAGTCAGAACCAAAGACATAGCAAAGGGTGATCAGGCCATTCGCCAATGGGTACATCAAATGCTTACCTCTCAATCAGATGAAAACATCTTTGATGCCTGCATGGGCCACTTTACCAGTATCGTTATTAGCGAAACGTTAAAACTCACCGGTGGAAACCGCTCAAAGGCGGCGAAACTCCTCGGACTTTCCAGACCTACCCTTCATTCCAGAATCGAAAAGTACGGAATTAAATTCGAGACTTCTGTTTCAGAAGACCCGAAATAATTTGTGTTTTTACATTTTGTAAAAAAAACGGACACCCTTTCCTTTTCAATCTAAATTAAAAATCCCATACAGTCTTAGAAAATATTTTGTCTTATCAAGATGTTATTTCATCATATTTCCAACAGTCGTTCTTGGCATGTCTATTGCTTTTTCATTAATGGAGGTTCGAATAAACCTGCGCCCGCAAAGGGGGGAGAAAATGAAAAAAATCAGTAAAATCATGGTGGCTTGTGACTTTTCCGAATATTCAAAAGAGTCGTTAAAATATGCTGCCGAGCTGGCTGAGGATTTGAAGGCAGAGATAATTATATCCCATGTAATTAATGAAAGAGATGTCAATTCAATCCGAATGGCAGCAATGTATAACGGTGCTGTTTCTGAAAATGAGTTTATAAAAGATAAAATGGACAGCCGATTAGAGCGTATTGATGAACTGGTTGAAGAAATATCTGCCAGCCATCTTCCGGTTAAAAAAGTCATTAAGATTGGAATACCGTTTCGAGAGTTAATCCAGACCGTTAAGGATGAAGGTGCCGACCTTGTGGTTATGGGTCCCAAGGGGCGCAGTAATCTTGAAGATATTCTTTTCGGCTCCACGGCGGAAAAAATGTTCCGCCACTGTCCGGTTCCATTATTAAGCATACGCGAAAATAGGAGCAGATAAAATCTTTCTCATCAAAAGATGAATGCGGAAAAAACATGGCTGTCCTATCGGGATATTCTCCCTTTGGAATGGGGGAAATTCCCTGGTGGGAAATTTTCTTAGAAGAAATGAAGTCATCCCCCTATGGAAAAAATTTATAAAGATGGTAAAAACTAAAAATTAGATAGATTCCATTTATTACCCAAAACGTCAAATATCCGGGCGTTTGTTGAGAGATTTCTTAGATTGAGACCTTTGAAAAATGTTCAATTTTGTTCAATAACAAGGAAGGGGAAAATTTATCACAGGAATACATTAAGTATTTTGAGGATTAAAATTTGAGTCTAACGCAGGAATTGGGCAAAAGGGGGCGTTTTGCAAAGGTCTCAATGATGGCTTCGGATTTTCGAAAGACACCTAAAAATAGGAGGTGAAATGGATAAAATATATCTTTATGACGATAATCAAACAGACCGGATGTATCATGTTAATAAATTATTTAAAACTGATCATGATGTTGCGATTATGAAATGGTCACCATTTCTTAAATTGATTGATAAAAACACGGCGAAAAGGGGAGATAGGAGAGCGCACCAGCGATTTCAGGTTAAAAAAGACGCATTTGCGTTGATCAGACCCGTTTCCGATACGCAGATACACGTCGCAGATAGAAGCATGGCAGAGATCGCTTGTGCCGTATACCGATCCAAACCCACCCAGTTCGGCAGAATTAATAACATCAGTATGGACGGACTTTCTTTTCATTATATCGCCGGCCGGGAGCGATCAAGTCAATCACTTGTGCTGGACATTTTATTGGCTGATAGTGGTTTTTACCTTGCAAGTTTGACGTTTAAAACCATTAGCGATTTTAAAGTCACCGCCGATTTTTCAATGGATCCTATAAAAATGAGACAACACCGTCTGCAGTTTGAGCGGTTGACGCCTCCCCAAATCAGGAAGATGCAGTATTTCATAAAGCATAACACCAGTTGTGGGGAATAGTAGCTGAAAGATGGTTGAAGGATAATTGTTTCAGACGGAAAGTAACTATCAATCCGACTAAAAACAAAGAAGTGCGGTAACGTTAAGGAGATAACAATGGCATCAAACTTTAGAATTTTTTGTCATCATAACAGTGACAACCTTCATCTTAAACTTATGGGTGACTTTGACGGTTCATCAGCCCATGAACTTATTAATACATTAAAAGAATATCGCGGTTTTTTCAGAAAAGTTTTTATTCACACATGCTCACTTTCGTCGGTTCATTCCTTTGGCCTGGATGTATTTCAAAAGAATTGCGATATTAAGCAACTATCGCCTGCGCTGACATTTACCGGTGATTATGGGAACAGATTGGCACCACATGGGAGTATGTGGCTATGATTCAGCTCTGAGCTGTATCATAACAATGATAATAGAAGCTATCTCAAAAAAGACTTTTTCCCCAATCTCTGTGTAAGGCCCTCGTTTCAAGTCCTCGACATACTTGAGTATGCCTGTCGGAGATCCCGTGATGTTTTCGGGGCGGGTTGAAACTCGGTCCCGCCTTGACCTTGAGCCAAAATTATATTTTTGAGATGGCTTCCAGGTGTTCTATCGATAAAAGTTATCGCGGTCATCATTCAACGACCCAGACGGTACAGTTGCGGGCGTGGTTGACGATTTTGCTGGAGATACTGCCAAAGAGGAACTCTTCACTGCGTGAAATCCCCTGTCGGCCAACGACAATAGTTCGATATTGTACCTTGTTTTGTTCAAGCAAAATACACTCAGACAGTGAAGGACAGTAACGAAAGATGGACCGTACCGATATATCCTCAGGGTCAAAACCTCCATTTATCAAAATTTGGCGATAGTTCTCCAACATTTCATCGACTTTTAACTGATACTTGCTGAGCCATTTTTCTTTTTCAGCAGATGTGGGAAAGTAATCTTCTTCCGGCGGATTAGTGATGTGAAGAATTAAGACCTTGAAGCCTTTTACGCCTTCCAGGAGTTGGCTTACATAGGAGACCGCCCGCTGGGCGTTTTGTGAATCGTCTACCGCAATCAGGATGTTCTTGTTAAATGTGTTTTCACTCATGCATCAGCCTTTTTAAGAATATGTTCTCTTGAGATAAATATTCATGGAAGCATTCCGGTCAAGGTTTGGAATTCTTTCAAATCATCCAATAATTGATTTGTGTTTTCGTAAAACCAGTTGGCGCCTTTAGAAAAATGCATTAACACCCGGTTAAGAGATTCGGGAATGTAAGGGAAAATCTTTTTGAGGTTGGCCACTCGGTTGTTAAAAACGATATTCACATCTTCTTCCCTTAGAGCGCTCAAAGCAGGGTGATCGTTCTTTCTCAGGTCCAGCAGCAATACATCTCCCATACCCACCAAAAATACCAAAATATTACCCAGACCAAAGAGATCGTATCCGTAAATGTTTTCCCGATGGCGGTAGTTAAAATCATAATCAATCCAGCGGTATCGGCCGCTATCGCGATCGATCAATACATGGTCGCGTCGAATATCCCCGTGTTTTTCGCCATGGTTGTGAAGAAAGCGCACGGCATCAATACATTCCATAAAATGCTTTAAAATCTCTGGAAATCGACCGTAAAGATAATTCTGATGATCCATATCCATGTCCGCAACATAGTGCGACAGGGGTTTCCCTTTGATAAAATCGAGAACGCGAACCAGATTGCCTTTTACATCTTTGATTGAATATCCCTTCATGAAGTTTTTATGATCGGCCACCAGATCCAGGATGCGGGCTTCTTTTCTGGGACTGCGGTAACACTCGAACGGGATGCCTCCGATATGAGCAATGAACTTTTCGTAAAAGACCAGCTTGATGATCTTCGGGCTTCCGCTGTTGAGGTCGATCGCACGTTTTACCCAAAACTTAACTTCGTCATCAAGCCCGAACCGCCCTTCTTTGGCATTATGACGAATCAAGTAAGGTCTGCCGCCAAGAAGAACAACATCACCATATTCTACGCGAAAGAAATCCGTAGTATCCGTATGAATTCTAAATTGATGCGAGCTTCGGGAGATAGGAAGCCACCGGGAAGCCATTTGCCTGAGATTTTCTTGAGAAACAGATGTTTTCATTTCCCCGAGGTACCTGAGAAAAAAAGTAAATGAACGATATGGATATTGGAATGGATTCCAATGTCCTTTAAAAGAAAGATCCGGATCCAACGGACCCGGATCTTTGCATTGTGTTTCGTATTTTCGCGATAAGAAATCTTTCTTTTTTTTCCCCAAGGCCGGCGGTCGACTTCTCCGAGCTAGGATAGTTCTTTAGCGAATTTACTTTTAAAGGCCTCTTCAACGATCTTTGCAGCAACTTGCGTATCTTTGATATAATCACAATTTATAACTATATCAAACTCATACGGCAAAGCATCTTTTTTGCCATAAACCTTTTTAAAAAAGCTGCGTTGCTCCTTATCGATTTGAGGCAATTTGTCGGCAGCTTCTTTTTCTTTTACTTTTAAAATTCCGGACAACCGCTTAATCCGATGGTCGTCCGAACAGATAAATCGAACCGCCAGAACCCGGTCTCGAGGAATTATTAAATGTGTGCCCCTGCCTACAAAAATAGTAGGCTCCAAACCGGCAAGAGAAATCACTGTATTAAACAAATGCCTGTTGTAATCACTTTTGATAAAAGATTTCTCTGCAAAGAGAAAAGCTGCAAATTCCTTTAAATAACCTGGATAACGTTCGTCAAAATAGGCGACTGTTTTCTGGCTCAATTTTGCCTCATTGGCGATGTGTTCCAGAAGTTCCTTGTCAATCACTTTATAGTTGATATTTTTTGATATAATATCAGCAATTTCTAGGGCTCCAACTCCAATTTTTCGCGAACAACAGATCGTGGGGAAAATCTCCGGCCTTTCTTCTTCTCTTTTCTTTTTAATGTATTTTTTCTCCAGCTCGCGAAAATGTTTGTCCGCCAATTGAGCGCCGGTCGGTCTTTTGTGCGTGTACATTCCCGGTGTATATTTTATACCTCCGATTTGTACCATGGTGCACCTCCTTTTTTAGGCTTAGGATGTCTTTTTAAAAACTATTGATTTCATATTCTTCCAGTATTCTTCAGCATAAACGATCTCCCCAAATTTTGAGGGTTGAAGAATTGCAAATATTTTTTACAATTATCATTCTGCAACTATTGTGCCATAGAACAACGAAAGAAAGCTTGATGTTAACCAATTGGAATTATACATTTATTTATCGACCAGACAAAAAACAACATGTTATTGATGGTAAAGATACCTGTCTGCTTTTTTTACAAATTGTAAAAACAAGCTTCCCCCTACCTTGTGTCAG
>JASFLX010000149.1:0-7595 GCA_050117895.1 Desulfobacterales bacterium
GTTGTTGGACCGCTTATGGCAAACTGCTTTATTTTCGGATGTGCAGAAACAAAGGAAGGTGTTGTCATCGATCCCGGGGGAGATGCCGACAGAATTCTGCGTTCTCTTGCAGATTCCGAGTTAAAAGTAAAATATATCATCAATACACATGGCCATTTTGACCATGTCAGTGCAAACGGAAAAATAAAAGATGCCACCGGTGCAGACATCCTGATCCATCCCCTTGATGCCCCCATGCTGGGTTCGCTTTCATCCAATGCCGCTGTTTTTGGAATTTCAGTAGAAAATTCACCGCCATGTGATCAAACCATTGAAGAAGGAGATACCGTCTCTTTTGGAAATATTTCGTTAAAGGTTCTTCATACGCCGGGGCATACGCCGGGAGGTATTTCACTGTATACAGACAAAATCGTTTTCGTGGGAGATACGCTTTTTGCCGGTTCCATCGGACGCACCGATTTTCCCGGCGGAGATTTTAATACCCTTATATCAAGCATTCGAACAAAACTTTTCAACATGGAAGATGATGTAAGAGTTCTTTCAGGACATGGCCCGGAAACAAGCATCGGCAGTGAAAAGCGTTTCAATCCATTTGTGGGCCTATTTTAAAATATATCGGAAATTTTCAATTGCTTGATTTGATAAAATAGCGGTAAGGAAAAACCGAACTTGATTTTTTAGAAATATACCGTTCGCAGGTTCGGGGTTCAGAAATTGTGAGTTCACCTTACAAATCTAAACCCTGAACACTTAGAATTAAAGGGTTTTGTTCTGAAAGCAACTGGAAAACTTTAATCAATCAAGTCGTGAAACAGCAAGGATTAAACCCCTACATTTACCTAAATCAATATTTGCACGATGAGCAAATAGAGGTTTTTTTTCAAACCCTTATCGCTCAAAATCATTTACGCCGCTTTCCTGATCTGGGTGTTCGTTTGATTCTCTGTATCCCTGGATAGCCTATTTGACAACCACCGGTTATGATATCCGTAATTCAGCCATTTTATTAATATTTCAATTAAAACGTAACAAAATGATAATTGACCTTTAAATGGTTAAAGAGGAAAATAAATGGAAAAAGTTTATGTAGGCCGTACCAATCAGGTAAAGATAATCTGCCCCAAATGCGAATTAGAAAAAAATATAAATGTATTTAAATTTAAGGATACCCATAAGCGACTAAAGGTTAAATGTAAATGTGGCGAAGAATTTCGGCTCACCTTGGATTTTCGAAAGTATTACCGTAAGAAGGTTCAGCTGGCTGGTGAATGCTTCATCCATGAAAAAAATGAAAGGGATGATATTCTAATCATAGACATTTCAATGACTGGAATCAATTTAACAACTTTTAAGCCGCATAATTTTTCCGAAGATGATTTAGTCGAATTGAAATTTAATTTAGATAATCCAATGAAAACAGAAATCCAGACGACTGTCAAAATAAAATGGATCAACGACCGGAATGTCGGTGCACAGTTCAATAATCCAAAAGTACTTGAAAAAGATTTGGGGTTTTATCTGAGGAAATAATTTGTCCTATACAGAGACGTTTCGACAATTTTCAACTATAGGATCTATTTAACTTGACACCAGAAAAATATGATATATGCATAAAAATTGTCGTTGTGAATGATGTCGATACCGGCAAGCTATAATCACGTTCATCTCTTCCAAATATAGAAAGACTCCATCCAATACCGCCAAAATGTAGTATGTAGCCCTTCGGGTCCTTCGCAATTTTATTGAAAAAATGTTATAAATTTTATGTGATTTACTTCACAATTAAATTATTATTCCCCGTTAGTTTAAACATCTCAATCTATCACTTTGTTTTCATAACTTATTGAAAACAATATTTAAATTTAATATCATCTAAAATTGGCATGATTATTGCCAGGGTTAAGTCACTAAAAATAATAATGATTTCTTTTTCAACTTAAAATCACTTTATTAAATGTTGAATAAGTTTTGGTTAACATAGGTGATAAAGAGGATAAGTTAATGGAAAAAGTTTATGTAGGCCGTACCAATCAGGTAAAGATAATCTGCCCCAAATGCGAATTAGAAAAAAATATAAATGTATTTAAATTTAAGGATACTCATAAGAGGCTAAAGGCTAAATGTAAATGTGGCGAAAAATTTCGGCTCGCCTTGGATTTTCGAAAGTATTTCCGTAAGAATGCCCGGCTTACTGGTGAATACTATATCCGAGGGAAAGATGAAGAGGAAGAAATACTCATCAAAGACATTTCAAAGACCGGAATCAAATTTGCAACTCTTAACCCACATAATTTTTCCAAATATGATTTAGTCGAATTGAAATTTACTTTAGATAATACAATGAGGACGGTAGTTCGCACACGCGCTAAAATAGCATGGATAAACGACCGCACTGTCGGTGCACATTTCAATGATCCACAATTACTTGAAAAGGATTTGGTATTATATATGATAAAATAATTTGTCCCATACAGGGCCGTTTCGGCAATTTTCAACATTAGGATCTACTTAACCTGAGGCCAGAAAACATATGATATCTGTATGCCAATTGTTGTTGTGAATAGTGTACAGACTGGCAAGAGATCTGCCAATCAACTACATCACTTATTTCTATTGATTCCTTTCAACAATTAATACCACAAAGTAACATTTAACTATATGATATATTATACAAATTACCATTTGACATAAAATCAGCTTTATAATATTTTATTTATAAAATTTACCTCTGAAACCCGTTTTCTATCTCGAATCAGTTTCCATTTTGAAACATCTCTTATTCTGCTGACTTCGTTCTCAACTTGCACTTCTTTATTCAAATCGAATTCCGATTTCTGTTTGAGTAGAAAGATTCTTGGCGAATGCCGTCATTAATTCGTCAAGAATGAATTCTAATCCAACTATATCTTTAATGATGAATGCAATATTGCATTCTGCTAACTGAAGGGAGGAAAAAATGAAAAAGATGATTTTTAATATCGTTGTGTTACTGCTTTTCTCAGCTTCAATTATTATTGGATGTGTGCCAACAAAAGCCCGAAAAGATCAAAGCCTTGGCACTGATAAAACAGAGAAAATAGTAAAACCATCGGGAAGTTATGAGGATATTGAGGAAAAACTAAAAACATTAAATAGACTTTTGAACGAAGGATTAATAACTAAAGATGAATATTATAAGACAAGAGCAAAGGTATTAGAAAAATTTTAAGAAGTAAATTTGGCACAAAATAATTTTATCAAAACATCTTTGATAAAATCCACATTTCGGATGTTGTAACCCTATTGTAAATCAGTTGTCGGCATTTTTGCCGGCAAGTTATCGCGATTTTGGGCCTTCAGCCTTAACACCCCTGTACAACTTAGAACTTATTGAGAAGTTACTACTGGTTTTGATAACCAACTGTTTTTAGTTTTTACGTCCTATCCCCTATCCCGGAGTCGCACTACGAAAGATCCGCTTTGTGCTTGGCGCTTAATGCCAGCAGCATTTCCTCTCTTTCGTCTCGCACCTGATCCTTAATCCTTTTGACGTGACCTCGGCCCAACCCCTTGACCTCACAGCCAAGTTCGAAATAGCGCTTGATTTTAGCATCATCCAATATACCGAAGCAGTCGATGACCGCCAGGGGAGCGCCAGCGGTCTCCACGACCTTATCGGGGTCCAGATCTAAATAATGCTTGTGTCTGACTGCAAAAATAACCGCATCGGAACCGTGTAATGCCTGTGACAAATCTTGCTCGACATGCAGGTCGGCAAGTTTGTCCTGATTTCGGAAGAACCGTTTCAGGCTATGCGTCGGCGAGGGGTACTCGTCTTGCTTTTCAAATTCCCACCAGTGCTGTACATAGGGATCGTGCACTCTAAGTTCGGCTCCCATTTCAGTTAGTCTGCGAACGATCAACTCAGATCCGCTGTAACGAGTGTCTCCAACATCCTCGCGATAAGAGGCTCCAAGGAGCAGGATTTCGGCGGCCGCCAGCGGACGGCTCATATTTCGGAGCGCATCTCGGGTCAGTTGGGCAACGTGCAATGAACGGGTGTCGTTGATGTTGATGGCGAGGGGGGTAACTTTAAAAATATCGTCTTCAAATCCGTGAATATGTCGGTATGCCCACATTCCCAGCCCGCCGTCTTTGGGTAGACAGTAGCCGCCAATACCGGGTCCCGGAAAAATAATGTTGCTGTGGGTGGGTCGAACTTTGATCGCTTCGAGAACTTTGATAAGGTCAACGCCATTTCGTTCCGCAAACAGGCTCCATTCGTCGAGGAACGCCAGAATCGTTGCACGGAAACTATTTTCCACGATTTTTGCCGTTTCCGACTCAATGGGCCGATTTAATACCGTAAGAGGATACTCATCCGTATTAATCACTTCTTCGAGAAACTTTTTCACCCGGCGAGTGGCCTCCTCGTTGGTTCCGCTGCAAACCCTCCAAAAATCGCGGATGCTGGCAACATAATGCTTGCCGGGCATCACCCTTTCAAAACTATGGGCCAACAGAGGATCACTCTCAATACCTCGTTTGCGAAACACTTTCCTCATAATGGGATACGCCACCTGTTCGGTGGTGCCCGGGGCCACGGTTGTTTCAATAAGCACAAGCGTATCAGGGGTAATATGCTCGGCGATGATCTCCAAGGATATCTCCAACGCGGCCATGTCCGCCTGTCCATTCTTCACATCACCCAAAGACTCCTTCAGGTAATCACACTGAACGTCTACCACCACCACATCCGCAAGCTTCAGGGCATCGTAAGTAAACGTAGCCGTAAGAGTCTTTTTCTCTTTTACGCAGCGGCGGATCATTGGCAACACTTCCGGGTCTTCTGCCTGTACAGGGGGCAATCCCCGGTTCAGCAAAGGAATCTTCCAGTAGCTGCGAGTACTCGGCCGCTGCATTCCAATGACAAACTTGACGGGGTTGCCATTTTCATCTTCCGAATCCGCCACCACTGCGGCCATTACAGCACCGACAAATCCTACGCCCATGACCACCACAATCTCACGACCCTTGTCTCGTTGATCATGTACGATATTCTTTAGCCGTTCGAATTCCCTTGCATACTCCTCCGGATCGGGTAACTGGAACTTTTCGCCATCAGGACTTATGGAATACTGTTTCACCGAATTGAACCTCCTTATTGCTTTTTGTTTTGGGGATTCATTGAATAGATATCCGACCGCAATTGATGTGTCAAATCTTCAATTATTGAAAATTTAAAAATTATTTCCTGAATTTTGCACGAGTCGGAGGTTTTCATATACATGGTATTTATGTTCTCAAATAAAAGCCCAACTCCGATTTAAACGATTTCGGTCCGCTGAATTTTGCGCCGACCATTTGATCTTTCACCCATACCACCTGAACGAGTGTGTTGATTTCTGATCTCATCTGGTTATCTAACTCAAATTTTATTTCCAATGTATCATCTATCGAAATTTGATGTAATCCTAAATTTACAAACCGAATCCCATTCATTGAAAGGTCTTCAACGATGATTTCGCCCTTTTTCTCTTTTCCTTTAATACGGTATTCGCCGGCGAGTCTGACTTTCTTACGGTAGTTTTTTCGAAATTCGATGGTGAACCCAAAAACCTCGCCACATCGGCATTTTCCCTTCAGGCTCTTTTGAGCATTCTTGAAATTCGTCATATCTATCTCTTTGGTAAAGCCGCATTTGGGACAAATTATCGATGCGCGATTGGCATCGTTAACATAAACCGTTTTCATATATTGATCCTTTTTTCACATAAAATATGAGTTTACAGGAAGGTGCCGCTGATTATTCATGGAGTTATTGAAAAAAATCCCAAATCTCTAATTAAAATTAAAGGATGTTACAGCACTTTTTGTGCCAAAAAATTGAAAATAAATTTATTTCAATAACCATAAATAGTTATGCTGCTTAACCCGGGTTCAGAAAAAAGTTTTGACATTATTTTTTTATCAGAAATTTAACAATGTGTCAGAAAATTGACGGAATATGATTGAGTCAGAAGGAGAGAGGAAAAATCCTGGCCCAGAGGACAAGCTTTTCAAATCAAAACAAAAACAAATTCCATTGGCCGGGCCGGGTAAGCAAAAAACCATTTCTGGATGGAAACAACTAGTGTCCATCCAGAAATGGTAGATTTTGGTTTCTGGCAAGGCCCGAGCGAGTTTTCAACCGCAGGCATAGCACTCTATGTCGAGGATTGAAAACGAGCGAGAACGCCGCCGGGGGCCAAAAGATGCCGTTTCTGGATGGACACTAAAACGCTCCCAGCTGGCACTCTGCTATCTTGACCCCCATGGCCTCGCAGGCACCGCTGATTTTCATTTTGTGGATTTTAAATCGCGAGGCGATCTCCCATGCGCTCTTGCAAGAAAGTTTCCCCTGATCCAACGCGTTCGAAATGGCATTCTTTAAGTCCTCAGCTACGGGATCTTGAGACTTCACAATCTTTTTTTTTGACGGATACCCAAACAATCCCAGTTGGCATTTTATCAGCTTATAATCAATCAGGTCAGCGGTCATACCCACTGCATTTGCTGACACCTGCAATGCCTCTGCTATTTCAAAAGCAACCGCGCAAGTGATTTCATTTTTATGAGTCCTTTTTAAAATTTCATTTTTAATTAAACTGTTCGGCGTTGCATCCGGCCCGTGTTTTTCCGCAAATCTTTTGCCATGTTGCCGTTCCATTTCATTTCTCCTTTTATTATTAACTCATTGGAAATTTTACAAAAGAATTGAGTTGCCCATGAATATTTAGGACCAAGCCCCTGTATCTTTATACACCCATATTTTTTATAAGCCAAATGCAAAATCTGTATTTTTCTTGAACTAAAAAGATCTGTCTGCTACTTATATGTCCTGCTAAAGTTTTATGAACGTATCGGTCGATGAACACGTAAAACGTATTTTGCGAGCAAATTATTCGGGTTGCGACACTATATGCATTGATAATATATATTAATAACAAACGGTTATGCCTTTTTTAATAAAACGAAAAAATACATGCCCGATTAAGGTGGGCAATGTAACGGTGGGCGGCAATGCCCCTATTGCGGTCCAGTCCATGACAAATACATTTACTCAAGATGTTCCGGCCACGGTTTCACAAATTCATCGCCTGGAAACGGCCGGATGTGAAATTGTAAGGGTAGCCGTGCCAGACCAAGAGGCTGCCGAGGCCATATCTTCAATAAAGAAAAAAGTCTCTATTCCGATAATCGCTGACATTCATTTTGACTACCGTTTGGCCCTTGCCGCCATAAAGTCAGGTGCTGACGGGCTGAGGCTAAATCCCGGTAATATTGGTGGTCATAAAAAAATTAAAGCGGTTGTTGACTGTGCAAAGACGTTTAATATCCCCATCAGAATCGGAGTTAATTCGGGCTCCCTTGAAAAAGACATCCTGAAGAAATATAATGGGGTAAGTGCAGAAGGCATGGTTGAAAGTGCCATGCGGCACATTGATTTAATTAAGTCATTGGATTTTCACAATATAAAAATTTCCATGAAGGCCTCTGATGTTTATCGTACCGTAGAGGCGTACAGGCTCATTTCCTCAAAAACTGATTTGCCGCTTCATGTGGGTGTAACGGAG
>JASFLX010000150.1:0-7573 GCA_050117895.1 Desulfobacterales bacterium
GATACGAATCAAATATATCAGACTGAGTATCCCCAGAACCGCGATAAACCCCGTGGGTGAAGTGGAAAACTTTGCAAACCACTGCATAAACATTAAACGCATCAACTGGGGAAAATAATCTCTGTTTTTAGGCGCCGTCGGATCGATAAGGGTATTTAAACGCTCGATTCTTTCATGGGTCAGGTTTCCGTAATAATACCCTCTGATGTAGCGTGTATTAATACCTTTTTTAACCAGAAGTTCCGGGATATCGGTCTTGAGGGGTTGAGAACTGCACAGAAAAAAAATCTTTTGACCCGGCAGTAACAGCACATGGTCAAAATAGTCGGTTACGGTATTATACAGTGAGGAAAGCTTTCGGCGCTGCGGCTCGGCCAGGTAATTATCGTACCCCTTCATTGCAAAACTCAGCACCCCGTGTTCGGCGAGGTGACGTCTGGCCAAGTCAAAAAATCTGTCTGTAAAAAACCGGTTGAGTTGAAACGTATCGGGTTCACTCAAATTGACAATTATCGCGTCGTAGATTTTTTCAGAATCTGCCAGGTATGCCCGACCATCCTGATGAATGATATTCAGGCCGGGAATCTTTTTTATCAGCCCGAACCTGAATTGAACATTTGCAACCTGTGGATCCAGTTCCACATAATCCACCGAGGCCGGCTTATACTTTTCCAGTTCGACCATCATCCCGCCTTGGGCGGAAATCAGAAGAATATTATTTATTTGATCTAATTGAGCCAACGTATAATGGATGGTCTCTTCGGCCATACTCAGATTCTGATTCCCATACAGCGGGTTGCCGCTCACAAACAGCGTAAACTGGTCCTGGTCTTGCTGGATTTGGATTCGGCCGTAACGAGATTCGCTGTAAAATACCAGCTTGCCTTCCCAAGGGTCGAGAGATTTTGGTTCCAAAAAAATACCGACGACCAGAATGGCAACCGTAACACCCGTCCCCAAATAAACCGCCGGATGATGCCGGGAAGAGACCCGAAACAGAAGATAGGTTGACAGCACCAGCGGTAAATTGGCTAAACATACGGCCTGTAAAGGGGTAACCAGAAAAACAAGGGCAAAGGAAAACAAAGCGCCGCCGGATACATCGCCGAGATTGTCAATGATATAGATAAGGGTGCCTGGATAATCCGGATTTTCGGTTCTTATGACAAAAAGGCTGTAGGGGAGGACAAAACCCAGCACCAGGCAGTAGGGTGCAATGGTACAAAAAGTAAAGGTTAGGGTGGGATAAAATCCAACCGAGGCCCCGTGAATAAAAAAAACATCACGAAACTGGCGAATGGCCAGAATTTGTACAGCAGGAAGACCTGTCAGAATAAGGGAGAGCCAGCCCAGCCGGTTGGCGGTGGGCCTCCAGAAGTGCTTGGTGACCCATCGCGCCAGGAGAGTGCCGATTCCGCCAAGGATCAGCCAGTTAAAAAGAATCAGGGCAATGACGAACTCATTGCCCTGGAATTGTGCTAAAAATTCACGAATGATCAATAACTGAGTCACTACAGAGGAAATCCCCGTAGCAATGACCACCCGTGTTATTGCACGTTCACTTTTCCTCTTCAAAATATTGAACCTGATATGTCAAAATGTCCAGCCGGCTTTTCTTCCAGTCATCGGCAGGCAGCCCGGCTTTCATGCAAAGATGCGAAAGAAACTTGTCCGGCCGTGGCAATTGCTCCCAGACCTGGGGCAAAAAAGTGGCGCTTGACGCCCCCTTGCTCAGGATAACACCGTCCACATGGACCCGCAGTCTGGAAAGCAAATCTTTGCTGTCCCCATATTCCAGGCGCTTCGGTTCGGTCAATATACTGATTTCAATATCCACCCGATCGAGTTCATGGGCTTTTAAAGCGGGGAAACGGGGATCATGGAAAGCGGCATTGATGGCGTTACGCTTTATTCCGGCCAGGATCGATTCGGTGGCATCCAGGTTGCCGATACAACCGCGCAACTGTTTGTTGATGGTCAGCGTTACAAAAGTGCCCCTATGATCCTGAAAGGCGATGTCAGTCATGGCGTCAGGATCAACGGTGATCGATTTTTTACCCAGCCTTTCCGCGATGGTCTGCCGGGCCAGCTTGACCAGTGCTTGCCCCTGATGCGGTTTCAAAGGCTGAGAGGAATCAGTAAGGTTTTGCATGGATGAACCTCCATAAAAAGCGATGGCCGCATAGCCGACAACCCGTGAGCGATCTCCTGCGGTATCTCCGCTGTTTGAATAGTGGAGAAGTATAGGTTGCCATCCGTGTCGGCGGGCCATATTTATCGCAACCAAAATCGGTATTCTGCCGCAGGCTGCATTTTCGCGCGTGAGCAGTTTTCCGGCGTCAAGGTTTAATATCATCTTGATGGTTTCCCGGTCTCTGTCAACGGCTTCTTGATACGAAAGATAGTGGGACAAATCCGAACTGACCACCAGCAGTGTGTTTTGATCCATTAAAGGGTCCAGAGCCGCCGAGACGCGGTCCGCAAGATCACTCTCATGACCCAGAACAACCGGTATGAGTTGGAATTTTTTTAGAAAATATTGAAGAAACGGGAGAACCACTTCCACGGAATGCTCCAGCCGGTCGGAAGCCGGAATGGCTTGAAACAGGTATGTATTACCCCGAAGCGTTGCCGCATCTTTATTCAGAGGAATCCGTCCCAGAGGCGTTTCATAGGCAGTCACATCGCTGATGGCGCCGCCGGTGAATCCCACGCGATGATCCGGTGCCATAACGATGACTCTTTTGAATTGATTTTCCTCCAATACCCGTGAGATATGCGCCGATGTCACCCCTGAATAAATATAACCGGCATGGGGCATGATGAGGGCTTTTAGGGACGTATGGGAAGGGTGTTGAACCGGTGTCTGCGTCACCCGGCCGGTGAGTTGTTCGATCATAGATATCAGTTCGGACCGTGTCCCAGGATAAAAACTGCCGGCATATGCAGATTTGCGGATTTCATCGGCATTGGCCGAGCCAACCCGAAAGAGGATTGCCGGACCCAGTGCAAAAAGAATGGCAAAAGATAGACGGAAAATTCGCTTCATATCAGGATCTGCTATTTTATAAATTTGTTAGCGAGTTGTATTAATATTCTATAAAATACAATGGGGACGCAGCACTGTCAAACAAAAACAGGTATCATAATCCATCACCTTTATTTTTAACTTATATTGGTGAAGGCCGGATAAAAAATGGCGATTGACACCCCGACTTGCCTCTGATATTTGCATGTTAATTACTGTGATCATTCCAGGGTTTAGAAAACTCAACTTATGATTGTTTAAAGTATATTGCACCAACACGAATAATAATGGGCTAAATAAGGAGGATTTTTTTGGAAACAACACGAAAAGAAACCTTAAACTGTTTTTTGATTAGTTTGATGCTCCTTGTCATGATTCTCGGCAGTTCTCAATCGGCAGTCGCCAAAGTCAACCGGGTTGCCATAGTGCCCTTTAAAATCAATGCTGAAAAAGACTTGTCGTTTTTAAGAGACGGCATTGTCGATATGCTCACATCCCGGCTTTACGTAGAAGACAAAGTTTCCGTATTATGCCGTGAAGAGATCGCTAATGTACTGAAAACGGTTTCACCTCCGATTAATGAAAGCAAGGCGCGCGAAATCGGAACCCGGCTGGGTGTGGATTACGTTCTTTTCGGCAGTCTCACCGTTTTCGGAGAAAGTGTGAGTATGGATGCCAGAATGGTGGATGTCTCGGGAGCCAAACCTGTTTTGACCTTTTTCAACCAGAGCCAGGGAATGGACGAGGTCATCCCCAAAATCAACCTTTTTGCCACGGATATCAATGAAAAAGTGTTTGGCCGGGCCATGCCGTCGCAGAAAGCTGTTGTCACGCCTCTGCCCCAAACTCCGCAGACTCAACCCCCGCAAGATCAAATCGATGTTCGAATGCACCCGGAAAAATTAATGACCGGCGGCTTTCAAGGCGTTGACACGCAGGGACCCCAACAACCCGCTCCCGGGTTAGGATTTCTGGCCACCCAAGAGGCTCGCAGCCAATCGGCTCAATTCTGGGCAAGCAGGAGTATCCGGCACCGGATCAACGGGATCTCCATCGGCGATATCGACGGAGACGGGAAACAGGAAACCGTCATTACAACAGAGCATTCCGTGGAGGCGTACCGGTTTGATAACAATCATTTCCTTAAGATAAAGATCCTTGCAGATCGTGGTCTTGATAATTTAATCGGCGTTGACGTGGCGGACATCAATGCAAACGGGACCCCGGAGATTTTTATAACCAGTTTGAATCCCCACAGAAACATGGTCGATTCATTTGTACTGGAATTCGACGGTCAGACCTATACTGAAATTGTTACCCACAGTCGCTGGTACTATAGGGTGGTGGATCACCCGTTGCGGGGCCACATCCTGCTCGGGCAGCAGCAAGATGGTGATACGCCTTTTTCCGGCCAGGTCTATGAAATGGTCTGGGAAAACAAAGACTATGCACCGGTGAATGAAATTCCGCATGGTCGGCGGACCCATGTACTGGGTTTGACCTATGGAGATGCCTTGAATGAAGACGTGGATGTGGCCGTGGCATACGACAATCTCGACTACCTGCGGATATTCAGCGTGGCGGGCAAAGAGAGATGGAAAGATGGTGAACATTCCGGGGGAGGCGCGGAATATTACATAGTTCCCCACAGTACATCAGAATATGAAGAAAAAGAATACTATCCGGTGCGCATCATTATTCGGGATTTTACCGAAAATGGAAAGAACGAAGTGATCACAGTTAAAAATCACCGGTTTAGCGAGCTGATTTCATATCGAAAGTTTACCCACGGTGAAATCCAAATCCGTTCCTGGAACGCCGTTGCGCTGGGTGTGCTCTGGAGAACCCGAAAACTCAAAGGCTATTTCAGTGATGTTGCCATTGGAGATTTCAACAATGACGGGAATGAGGAAGTGGTCGCTCCACTAGTGATCAAAACCGGATATGTGGTGGGGACAAAGCCCAAAAGCAAGGTGATTGCCTATCCACTGAAGTAGTCACCGATTGGTGGTCATTAAAAAAACCCGGAGCATCAATGCTCCGGGTTTTTGTGTTAAAGGTTATCAGTTTATCACGGGATTATTTGAAGTTGATCATCCAGAATATACCCATGATGAGGGCATCCCCTTCGTCATCATCGCCTGGTAGCAGATAATCACTATCTTGTTGATCATCGTAGATAATCTCGGGCTGGATGATTACCCCCGGTGCCGGGCTGTATTTAACTAGCAAGCCATACGCCTGGGCATCGTCTTCCGGGTCCCCGGCCATGTCATCGTTCTCAGCGGTCGACCCTGCCCAGCTGGCTTCAACGGTGACCTTGTCGGAAAACTTATATCCGACAACGGCACCATAGCCCCAAGCTGTGACGTCATCGAAATCGTTGCCGTTCCAATTGGCGGTTTCGTTGACTATGGTCGAGCTCCAAAGACCATAATTGCCGCCGTTTTGCCGATAGTTGAGAAGACCTTTCACATAACAAGGTCCGAAATTCGCCTGGGCATATAGCCCCATGAAATACGAATCAATGCTCTCATCATCATCATTGGCGTCTACTACGTCATAGCTCTGCCATCCGCCCATCACATCGAGTTTAACCGGGTCAAAGTTAAAGGAGTAGCGTGCCTCAACCCTGGGAAGGGTGGTATCGACATCTGATAATCCGTAAGTTGCTTCATCTTGGTCAGTATCCGGTGACAAAAATGCGATCATGAATTTGTCAAAGGTCAGGCGAATCTGGGACGTCCGGAAATATTTTAATCCCGTACCGTGGAACGGTTGCAGACCGCCGGAGTAGTAGCCGAGACCGCTGGCATACACGGTGCAAGGATTAAAGGTCTGGCCGATGAGCAGCTTGCCACTACCAAAATCCCATTCACCATAAAGGTGGCGGACTCTCACGTCGCCGAGTTCGGCGCTACCTTCATCCCCATCCGAATCCCGGGTATCCATTTCCAGTTTGCCTTTGATGTTCCCGCTTTGATAATTGACACCCCAGCGGGACAGGTAACCGATACGCCATTGGAGATCCTCGTCATCGTATCCTGTATTGGAAGCAAAAGAACCGTTAAAATTCTTGTCCTGATCAATCCAATAAGTCCTGAATCGGACGCTGCCGTAAAGGTCAGCATCTGCCATGGCCGCTGTAACGGTAAATCCCAGGACCATGGAGACTGCTACGAGGAATACCATAAATTTTTTCATCTTAATTTTCCTCCTTAATGATTTGAAATAAAACCGTTAACCTAATAATTGCCTAATAATTTCCGTTTTTATTTTTTTCCGGTTTGCCTCCTTTCCGTGCACCATAGAACCCAGTAAGAAAATGGATTGCAGCACGATGAAATGTTTTAACTCACTGCCTGCAAACACCCAGGCAGAAACCCACAATTTTTCCTAACAGCCGATTCTTAAAATGTCAAGGATGTTTTTCAAGTGACTGAATAAAATTTTTTTATTGAATCATCTATTTATAAAACACGTATGTCAAGTAAAATTATATATAATTTATATATAATTTTATTGAATTAGCATATATTGTGTTTTATTAAATCAAGTTACCATATATTGTGTGCCGGTAAATAAAAATATTCTATAACATCCAACAATTCCATAACAATTCGTGCTTAGGTGCCGGAGTTATTAAAGGAGTTGATGCTGGATACTGGGTGCTTAAGCACAAGTTTCAGTCGGTTGAAAGGAGATATACTCCGTCGTGGAGCGTTCTTCTTTTATTGGGATTCAAATGCGTTTACCATAGGAATCGTTTTACTCGACGAGAATTCGTTCTTTAGGTTCGGGCACTACTTGTCCGACGATGGCGGCATTATGAATGCCCTTTTGTTTCAATGCCTGAAGCAGGTCTTCCGCCCTGTCACTCCCAACACATATGAGCAGTCCTCCGGATGTTTGAGGGTCAAAAAGGATGTCTTGAATCAAGGCATCCACCCCGGGCGCAAAGTCCACATGACGTTCATAAAACTCTCTGTTTTTATATGCGCCTGCCGGAACCAGGCCCATGCCAGCGTAATCAAGGGTTTGGGGCAGAATCGGAATCCTGTCCGTGTGAATACGAATTCCTGTCTCGGAATCCACAACCATTTCAGAAATGTGACCCAGGAAGCCGAACCCGGTAATATCGGTGCACGCATGGACGGGATAATTTGCCATGATTTCTGCCGCATCCCTGTTGAGCGTGGCCATTAAACGGGTGACGGTGTCTGTAATTTCTTTTGAAGCGAGTCCGCCCTTGATGGCTGTATTGATAATGCCGGTGCCCAGTGGCTTGGTTAGTATCAGTCGATCCCCAACCTGGAGATTTCTCTTGGTAAGCACTCGATCGGGGTGGATAAATCCGGTAACGGATAAGCCGTATTTCAGTTCTTTGTCTTCCACACTATGTCCGCCCACCAGAACCACGCCGGCCTCACTCATCTTGTCCAGTCCCCCTCGGATGATCTGCCGAAGCACGGACATGTCCATATCTTTGAGGGGAAAGGCCACCAGATTCATGGCGGTTTTGGGCACCCCGCCCATGGCATAGAC
>JASFLX010000151.1:0-7497 GCA_050117895.1 Desulfobacterales bacterium
AAAGGCCCTTATAAAGTATTCGGCATTGGTCATTTCACCGTTGTTTTGCAATAGAGCGTGTGTTGCGGTTGTCAGTCGATTCCGAAAGGTGTCCGCAGGCATGAGATCCGCGAACGTGGTTTCTATCCTGCGAAAATATTCCCGGGAAAACCTGGCTTCGTCAAATAAAATCAGCGTATTGTCTAAATCAAACAGAATTGCCCTTAACATGGTTCGGATCAAGCCTTATTTTATGGTTTCGGTTAAAATTAAAAATCTAACATAATCAAAGCCCGGCTACTAATCAATCTAATTCTACCTAGAATCTGCATTAACTTTTTTCGAGCGAAATAAATATGCAATAACTCCAATTTGGTATTAAAATATTATTCTCAATATCCGCCCGATACAAGGCTTGCAAAATTTAGTTTTCAATAAAAATTTGACAGGTTCCAATATTTTATGTTATTAAATTAGATAACATAACAGCAGCTCATACTGCTTTCTCGTTCACCGCGTTTTATGCATCTTTACGATTGTCCTTCATTTTGTATTTTTGCTCGGCGCCCTCTCATATTCGTCATGCTTTGAAAGAATGATCCCTGCTCATTATCGATTAGAATCTGACATGAAATTTTCATTGCTTTGGATTTGTTAACATTGATCAACTGCAATTTTTAACCGTTATTTATTATTTTCCGAATTTTTGGACATTGGGGATGATTATGAAAATAGGTTTCCTAAAAATGCCCATATTTTGCCCTAAAGAGGCGTTTTTACACCTCTTTAGGGGAATTTCTTATGCATTGGCGCCTAATCCATTTTTATTTTTAAGTTAACTTTTAACTCTATTATGATGACCACGGACTCAACACCGCATTTTCTTGTCGGTTTAGTGGTCATCTGGAGAGGAAGGAGGAGCCATGTATATACAGCAATCAGATCTTTTTTGGGGTATGAACAGGGATTTCGTAAAGGAAGTTATGAATATTGGAGAAAAAGAATCTTATCAGAAAGGAGACTTTCTTTTTCGTGAAGGAGATCCCGCAACCAATTTTTATATTCTAATCAAAGGACGGGTTAAGCTGACTATCGGTGAGACCGGGCAGATGGTTCATACTGTGGATCGTGCCGGAGAGGCTTTTGGCTGGTCGAGTTTGATCGAACGGGATGTTTATTCTGCATCGGGAGAATGTAAACAAGAAACCATACTGCAAAAATTTGACAGCAAAGCATTGCTAAAGCTTGTTGAAGAAGACCTGGTGAATGGGCTCATTTTTATGAAACGCCTGGCAGGGTTGATCGGGAAGCGTTTGATTTGGAGCTACAGAATGATTACATCTTCATCGCAAGCCGCGGTTTCCATGACCGGAGGTACAGGCCAGATCGAGGTATCCGAAGCCGCTGCATAAATGTTAATTTTTGGTAATCGGCTCGCAACTGGCTTAAATCAAAAAGAGTATAGCCTTTTTTGTTTTCAAAAAAGGCTATACTGCAATAGAGAAAGTTTGAATTTATCCTCCCTGGCTACCCCTCTGCGCCCTATTATTTACCGATGTAACGAAAGGAGGTCACTATGGCGGTCAAAATTTTAATCAAGAGAAAAATAAAAGACGGTAAAATGAATGAAGCCTCAAAACTCCTTATCAAAGCCCGGTACAATGCCATGGAGCAGCCGGGTTACATTTCATCGGAGACCTTGAGTGGATGTAACGATCGAAATAATGTGGTGGTGGTATCCATGTGGCAGAAAATAGAGAATTGGAACCAATGGGAAAAAAGTACGATAAGAGCGGAAAATGAGAGTAAGTTTGAACCATTGCTTGATGGCCCGGTTGAATACGAGACCTATAATTTAGGATTGCAGATGAAATAGGGCCGAATGCCGGTAAATGAATGAGTTTTGAAGCCGTTATCCGGGCAGGACATCCCACCGTTCATGAGGGGTGCCTGCCTTTTTTCATGTTTTTCTCCGGAATGTCCGGGCCGGTTTTTTAGAAGAAATAATATGTTTCTCAGAGCTTGTAATTGACGTGCTGATGTTATATTGGTTTGTTCGCTTTCCGGAAAGTCGTTTAACGCCTTACATTAAATTGAGTTTATAAAACATCAAAGAACAAAAAGGGGACCTGAAGCAGGTGATGAGGGTATTCCAATCGGGGGCTATGCCCTGCGGGCTGGATGCCAATTAAGGCAAAATCCCTGAATTTTGATTGAGAGCCAATGAACGATAAACAGATCACCACCCTATCCAACGAACTCGGCTTTAAGGAAATACAGATAAACGTCGTGGGAAACCTTTTAGAACAAGGCGCAACCATTCCGTTTATTGCACGCTACAGAAAGGAAGCCACGGGGGGGCTTGATGAAATTGCGATAACTTCCATCAGGGACAGATTGAAATACCTCGAGGAACTTGACAGCCGCAGGGAAACGATTCTCAACTCTCTAGAAAAACACGGCCATCTGACTGATGAACTGAAAAAGAGGGTGCGGGGCGCCCAAACCCTTTCCGTTCTGGAAGATATTTACCTGCCATTCCGGCCCAAACGCCGCACAAAAGCGACAATTGCCAGAGAGAAAGGGCTTGAGCCTCTCGCCCTGGAACTTTTTGAACAAAGCGGAATAGACCCGTTAGAAGCTGCCGTGTCATTTATAGACGCTCAAAAGGGAGTTGACACAGTGGAAGATGCGCTTTCCGGTGCACGGCATATTATTGCTGAAATCATTAACGAGGACATCCATGCAAGGGTTCTGTTGCGGAATTTGTATACCGACAAGGCGGTTTTCAAAAGCCGGGTCGTATCCGGCATGGAGCAGGACGGCGCCAAGTACAAGGATTATTTCTACTGGGAGGAACCCGCGTCCGCCGCGCCGTCCCACCGGGTCCTTGCCATGCGCCGGGGGGAAAAAGAAGATATATTAAATCTGACCCTTGCCCCGCCCGAGGATGAGGCGGTCAAGGTTCTTGAAGGTTTGTTTGTCAAAGGAAACGGTCTGGATTCGGACCAGGTAAAAATGGCGGTGCACGACAGCTACAAAAGGCTTCTGTCACGCGCCATGGAAACGGAACTGCGCATGGTCACAAAAGAAAGAGCGGATACGGAAGCAATCAGGGTATTTGCGGACAACCTGCGCCAGTTGCTCCTGGCGCCCCCTCTTGGCGGCAGACGGGTGATGGGCATTGATCCCGGATTCAGAACCGGATGCAAGGTGGTCTGTCTAGACCGGCAGGGCAAACTTCTTCACAATGATACCGTTTATTTGCATCTGTCTGAAAAACAGGCGACACACGCCGGCAACACGGTAAAATCCTTATGTGAACGTTTTCATATTGAAGCCATTGCCGTGGGAAACGGGACCGGCGGTAGGGAGACAGAGGCGTTTTTGAAGAAGATGAGTCTGGGAAAAAACATCCCGATTTTGATGGTTAATGAAAGCGGGGCTTCGGTATATTCTGCCTCGGAAGCGGCACGGGAAGAGTTCCCCGACCATGATCTTACCGTAAGAGGCGCGGTGTCCATTGGCAGACGGCTGATGGACCCCCTGGCGGAACTGGTAAAAATAGATCCCAAGTCAATCGGCGTGGGACAGTATCAGCATGATGTGGACCCGTCTTCTTTGAAGCAAGCCCTGGATGATGTTGTGATTAGTTGCGTTAATGGTGTCGGTGTTGACGTCAACCGGGCCAGCATACAGCTTCTTACCTATGTTTCGGGTCTTGGCCCCGCGCTTGCAAAAAATATTGTGCAATACAGGTATAAAAACGGTGCATATGCTTCCAGAGATGATTTAAGAAATGTTCCCCGTCTCGGGCCCAAGGCCTTCGAACAGTCCAGTGGATTTTTAAGGATAAAGAACGGCGCCAACCCTCTGGATGCAAGCGCTGTGCACCCGGAAAGCTATGGGATTGTATTTTCCATGGCCCAAGGTCTGGGATGCACGGTTTCCGATCTTATGAGTGATGCACAACTTCGGCGTGAGATTGACATTTCAAAATATGTGACGGACCGTGTGGGTATTCCAACCCTGAAAGATATCATGGAAGAGCTGGCAAAACCCGGGCGTGATCCTAGGGATGAATTTGAATCCTTTTCCTTTGCAAGCGGCATCGAGAAAATTGAGGATCTGGAATCCGGCCAGAAGCTGCCCGGGATTGTGACCAATGTTACCGCCTTCGGGGCATTTGTAGATATCGGGGTTCACCAGGACGGTCTTATTCATATCAGCGAATTGTCGGACAGGTTTGTCAAAGATCCCGCTAAAGTCGTAAAGGTGAACCAAAAGGTTATGGTCACCGTACTTGATGTTGACCTGGAAAGAAACCGGATCAGCCTTTCCATGAAATCCAATCCCGATGAAAAGCCGAAAATTCGCAGCAAACAACAAAGGACAAAACCGGAGCGTCGGATCAGGGAAAAGAAAATCAAGGCAAAAAACACCCCGTTTAACAATCCCTTTGCGGACATTTTTAAAAACACGTCGTAATGATTGGAAACTCTGTGGCGAACTCGAGCGATAAAGAATCCGGAATGGAAAAATAAATTTTGAATGATGTTGAGACAGGACATGTTGACAGAGGCAATAATATTGGCAGTGAGACATTTCGCACCCAGCTCAGTCCACTCCTGCTCATCGCATCCATATTTTTATTAAACTTTACTGCTAGAATTATTGCAGCTCCGTTACTGCCCACCATTGAAAAAGATTTGGGATTTAGCCATGGTGATGCGGGTTCGCTTTTTCTGTTCCTTTCCATCGGATACTTCATATCACTTCTGGGATCCGGGCACATATCTTCTCGTATTACCCATAGAAAAACAATCGCTGTTTCTGCAATCGCTGTGGGTGCAGCGCTTTCATTAATTTCTTTTAGCAAAACTCTCTTTACGATGCGATGCTGTGTATTTTTGCTCGGAATATCCGCAGGCATATATCTTCCGTCGGGGATTACAACCGTTACATCTCTGGTTAAGCCCAGGCACTGGGGTAAAGCTGTGGCGATTCATGAGCTTGCCCCGAATTTAAGTTTTATTTTGACACCGTTATTGGCCGAGATCCTTCTTCACTGGTTTATATGGAGAAATATTTTATTTTTTGTCGGCATTGTTTCGGTTATTATGGGAATGGTATTTTCCCAACTGGGTAAAGGGGGAAATTTCTCAGGAGAAGCACCTAATTTTTCGTCAATTAAAAAAATTCTAGAGATTCCCGCTTTCTGGATTTTAATTGTTCTATTCAGTTTGGCCATTACAAGTACACTCGGAATTTATAATATGCTTCCGTTATACCTGGTCACCGAACATGGTATGAGTCTGGATTGGGCGAACAGTCTGGTCGGCACTTCCCGAATTTCGACGTTGGGGATGGCGTTCTTAGGAGGATGGGCAACTGATCGGTTTGGTTCGAAACCCGTTATGATTGGTGTATTTTTTGTTACCGGAATCCTTACAGTACTGATAGGGATGGTTTCGACATATTGGATTGCAGCGGTGGTATTCCTTCAACCCGTGTTGGCAGTATGCTTTTATCCTGCGGGTTTCGCGGCATTGTCAACAATAAGCACACCGGAAAACAGAAATATGGCCATATCGTTAACCATACCCGTAGCTTTTGTTTTAGGGGGTGGTGTTGTCCCCGCTCTCATCGGGATTATGGCGGATAACGGTTATTTCTCCTGGGGCATCAGTGTTTCCGGGGCGCTGATCATGATGGGCTTCTTTTTATTATTTTTTCTTAAACTATCACACAGCCGGTAAGCAGCCTCGAAAAAAAACAAATTATCTTAAAAGGAGCACCAGATGAAAATTATAGATTCAAAGAAACTGACGAATCTCAAATGGTTAAACCTGTTCAATGTGTCCTATGTTGATAAAAGTGGAGACCGTAAGATTTGGCAGGTCGCTTCCAGAGTAAAAAAACCCAAATGTGTGACCAACGATTTTGCCAAACCGGATGCGGTGGTCATGGTGCCGTTTCATAAATCTAAAAAAAAGATGGTCATCACCAAAGAATACCGGGTTCCATTGGCAGATTATGAATATGGTTTTCCGGCGGGACTTGTTGATGAAGGGGAAACGGTTCAAGAAGCAGCCCGCCGTGAATTAACAGAGGAAACCGGTTTAATACTCACCCGTTTCATAAAAATCGGCCCGGGTATATATTCATCAGCGGGAATGACCGATGAATCTGTTTCCATGGTATATATTGAGTGTGATGGAGACCCTTCAAATGACAGAAATGAAGGATCTGAAGATATCGAAGTTCTTTTTGTGTCACGGGAGGAAGCTTCACGGTTATGTAACGATTCGTCTTTAAAATTCGATGCCAAAGCATGGATCGTTCTTATTAATTTTGCTGAGTTTGGTCATATTTGAAGATTGACTTCGAAAATCGTTTATGGTTTTAAACTTAATTATATCATTCAGTTCCAATTGAGAGGTTTCTATGTATAATCCAGGTGCCTTCTTGATTTCATCTGCCGCCCTTACGAGCATATTCAGTTTTTTTTTCGGGGGTTATTTCCGGGAAAGGGAGCGGGCCTACCGGTTATGGTTAAAGTTTGTAGCTTACGGCAAAGAGATACCATCGGAAGATGAAACAATTGATATATGTTCTGAGTTGGAATCCAGGGATCGAATGTTCTATCAGGCCAAGGGGCTTCTTGGGATTCTTTTATTAACTATTGGCCTGGCGTATCTGATTTTTCAGATTTATTCTTTTTGTTACATTTTTAAGTCCTCACCCCTTTATCAACCCAAAGCCTTCACTAAGTATCTATGGTTCAACACAATTATCGGTTTTATCGTAATGATAAACTGCCTGGAGCTGCTTTATATCCGGCTTGCCGTGGACAGAACCGAGAAATTTCCATTTTTTAGAATCCGGCATCGGGTCACCGGTCAGGAAAGATTGTCCAAGGTCTGGATGGTCCTCGGATGTTCCAAACTTAAAACGCCGGAATACGCTCAAAATAAAATCCCCCGGAAGTTTTATGACAACCAGGAATATTATTCCAAAGAAAAAGATAGGGTTTAAAGCTGGGAAAGGATCGGGGCCGCCTTACGACTATTCCATTGTTCCATATGACATAATGGGTGACACCATCTCTATGGAGTAAAATCAAATCCTGACCCTGGTGGACAGAATTCTTTACTAAAACTATTAGTCTAATAATCTAAGTTGAACCTGTTGTTTTTTTATATTTGAATTTGTCTTTTTAGGTCTGGATATCACCGGTTCCGAGGATAAAAAACGTTACCCATCTCCACAAAATTCCTGTTGAGGTTCATCCGAATACATTACTTGAAAATTATTATGGTTTGTTTCTTTAATACCTTCCAACCGGTTTATAAGGAGTTCCGTTTCCTGACGGGTAATTACCGGGAATTCATAATGCTTATTCAGATACTTGAAACCTCTTTTGTTCTTGTGTCCTTCTTGCACGAATTTTAAATGATTTTTTAATCTGGCGCTGATACAATCATTGGAATAGTCTACAATGGTATTCATCCTGGA
>JASFLX010000152.1:0-7446 GCA_050117895.1 Desulfobacterales bacterium
GGACGTTGAAGCCGTGGCGTGTCAGCGGACCGGCGCCGAATATTATAAACGACATGGTATTAGCGGGTGAAAATGCCGGTGTGGGCCCCATGGCGGCGGTTGCCGGTGCCATTGCCGAGCACGTGGGGATTGATCTGTTGATGCATACCGATGAAGTTGTTGTGGAAAACGGGGGTGACATCTTTTTCAAAACAAACGGACCGGTGACCATCGGTATTTTTGCAGGTAAATCTCCGATAAGTCTGGGAATGGGTCTGCGTGTCGATCCCGGAGAAAAGCCGTTATCCGTATGCACATCATCAGGCACGGTGGGGCACTCGCTCAGTCTGGGGAAAGCGGATGCCGTCTGTGTGGTATCCGGTTCATGTTCACTGGCCGATGCCGCTGCAACATCCATCGGCAATCAGATAACATCCAAAGCTCATATCGGGTCTGCAATAGATTTCGGTAAAAATATCAAAGGGGTTGACGGGATTGTTGTAATTATGGGAAATAAGATCGGCATGTGGGGTGAATTGGAGGTGGTGCGCCTAAAATAGAAAAGGGTTGAGTTTTGGGTTTGAAAAGGGTAGAGAAGTATTGATAATTGAAAATTCATGACCACACAAGAAACTCTGTATCAATGTGTCAAAATCAGTACACTTCGATTGGATTTAGTGATTTCGTCCCAATTGGAATAATAGAATAATGGAATGATGGGTGAGCTTGTCCTGAACCAAGTTGAAGGAAAGGTGTTTTTTACAATTAAAATGATTTATTTCCGCCTTTATCCCCAATATTCCAATATTCCAACATTCCATTATTCCATTCTGACGGCATAAGTGAGTTGACAAAATCTGTTGTTTCAATAAGTTGTAAAATCTTCGAGATGTTTGATTAGGAGGACTCATATGAAAACCATGTGGGCTCCATGGCGCATGGAATATATTCTGGGCGATAAAGAGGAAGGCTGTATATTTTGCAAGGCGCTTTCAGAAAACGATAATCTGACCCTTTACAAGAGCCAGACAACCCTTGTTGTTATGAATAAATTTCCTTACATTAACGGCCATCTTCTGGCGGCGCCGCTAAAACACATTTCCGCCCTTGACCAGCTCAGCAAGGGTGAAATGGGTGACCTTCTCGAGACGGTTGAACAATCTGTGGGGATATTAAAAAAAGTAATGAACCCCGACGGTTTTAATGTGGGACTTAATCTCGGGAAAGTTGCGGGCGCCGGCGTTGAAGAACATCTCCATTTTCATATTGTACCCCGCTGGTTCGGTGATACCAATGCGTTAACCGTCTTTGCCGATGTGCGTGTTATTCCAGAGCATTTAATAACCACCTATAAAAATTTAAAGCCTTATTTTGATAAATTAGATATAACAAGCTAATATTGAAGGAGACCACTATGAAAAAACTAAAGATCGTTCTCTGGTTAATTATTATAGGCTTTATCGCAATTATCTTTTTCTCGAATAAGGATTATTTATTGGCAAAACAAGTTTTTCAAATAGATCTTATGTACGGTGAACCGTTTCATACAATCGAAATGCCCAATGCAATCTTTTTTCTGGCTTTTTTTCTAACCGGGTTTTTGATTGCCTATTTTTTCAGTCTTTCTCAACGGTTCAAATCGAAAAAAACAATAAAGAATTTAAACGCGGCAGCCACTTCCCAGCTGGAAGAAATTGCAGCACTTAAAAAAGAGGTTGAATCATTAAAAAGCGGTTCTTCGGAGCATGAGGGCGAACCCAAAGAACCCAGTTAGTGTCCATCCATAAATGGTCTTTTTGCCCAATCTCTGTGTTATGTTCAAAAAATAATCCTCGGAATATTAAATATATGCCTGTGGTTATTTTTTTCACATGCCTTGATCTTGAACAAAAATCCTCATTTATGGATGGACACCAGTTAAGCGTATGAGTGTTTCGAAAGCGACTCCCATGATGAAGCAGTACCTTTCCATTAAGGAAAAGTACTCTGATGCGATACTTTTTTACCGTATGGGAGATTTTTACGAAATGTTTTTTGAGGATGCCGAGCTCGCCTCCCGGCTTCTCGAAATAACATTGACCTCACGGAACAAGAAAGACGAATTCCCAATTCCCATGTGCGGCGTCCCGTATAAATCCGCACAGAACTATCTCGCCCGCCTCATTGACCAAGGATACAAAGTCGCCATATGTGATCAAATAGAAGATCCGTCCCAGGCAAAAGGTTTGGTGAAAAGGGATGTGGTACGGGTCGTTACCCCGGGGATGATCGTCGATAACGAGTTGCTTGATGAAAGAGCGGATAATTATGTTCTTGCCGTTGCCTGTAACACCCATGCCGCCGGACTGAGCTATTTGGATATTTCAACCGGGAATTTTAGGGTGACTGAATCTGAGAATATGCATGCTGTTATTGATGAAGTCCTCCGTATATCGCCCAGAGAAGTTCTTCTCCCTGAATCTTCAAGGAATGATTCCATTCTTTTACCCGTTATAAAAGCAGTTCCTGAAAAATCCATTACCTTTTTAGAAGACCGTGCATTCGAATACAGCAGGGCACGGGAACGGCTTATTGATCAATTTAAAACCCTTTCCCTTGAAGGATTCGGCTGCGAACATTTAAACACCGGTGTGCGTGCGGCCGGCGCACTTCTTTTCTACGTCCGGGAAACTCAGAGACAGAAGGTAGAGCATTTCACTAACATAACAACGTATTCACTGAGTCATTATCTTTTGGTTGACGAATTAAGCTGCCGGAACCTTGAACTGGTCAAAAATATCCGCACAGGATCCGGACAGGGGACGCTCCTGGGAATCATGGACAGAACGATCACCGCCATGGGAGGGAGGCAGATGAAGCGGTGGATCAGATACCCGCTTTTGGATCTTCTTGAGATTCAGTCCAGACAGGATGCTATTGAAGAAGCAAAGGAAAACATTCAGGTTCGAAAAAATGTCCGGGAGCGCTTAAAATCGGTTTATGATCTTGAACGGCTCGGGAGCAAAATCGCCATGAGGCAGTCCAATGCCAGGGACCTTGTTGCGTTGAAGCGTTCCATTAACAGCCTGCCCGGCATATGGTCTTTGCTTTCCCGTTTAAAAGCGAAACTTTTTACATGTGATCAGGACATAGAGGGCCTGTGTAAACTGGCGGAATTGATCGAACGATCGATCCGCGAAGATGCGCCCCATACTATTAATGAAGGCGGTATCATTAAAAAAGGATACCATCAGGAACTGGACGAACTGATCGCCGTGAGCCGTCATGGCAAAGCGTGGCTTGCCAGGCTCGAGGCCCGGGAAAAGGAGGCCACCGGAATCAACGCGCTCAAAGTTCGCTATAATAAGGTTTTCGGGTATTTTATCGAGGTCCCGAAAGCACGTTCAGAAGATGTCCCCCTGCATTATGTTCGCAAACAAACTTTGGTCAATGCCGAACGTTATATCACCGATGAGCTAAAGACATTTGAATCAAAAGTATTGGGCGCCGAAGACCAAAGAGCCGTGCTTGAATATGAAATATTTAATGAAATAAAGGACGAAGTGGTAAAGAATAACACGGCCATTAAACAGATTGCCCAATTTTTAGCCGATGTGGACTGTTTGCTGAACCTGGCTGAAATCGCCGATCAAAATGACTACCACCGGCCGGAATTTAATACCCAGGATTATATTCTAATTGAAGAGGGACGGCATCCAGTGGTGGAAAAAATGATTACCGGGGAACGTTTCGTACCCAACACCATCCGGATCGACGATACCGAAAATCAGATACTCATCATCACCGGACCCAACATGGCCGGCAAATCCACGGTTCTGCGCCAGGTTGCGCTGATGGTCATTATGGCCCAGATGGGTTCATTTATTCCTGCGGCCAGAGCCTCAATGAGTGTGACGGACCGCATATTTACCCGGGTGGGCGCTCTGGACAACCTCTCCCAGGGACAGAGCACATTCATGGTGGAGATGCAGGAGACCGCTAATATTTTAAACAGCGCGACCCGTCAGAGTCTGGTTATTATGGATGAGATCGGGCGGGGAACCAGCACGTTCGACGGGCTCAGCATCGCGTGGGCAGTGGCGGAATACCTGCATGACTTAAAGGGCAGGGGAGTTAAAACCCTTTTTGCCACCCATTACCATGAACTCACGGAACTCGCCCGTTTAAAATCCCGGGTAAGAAATTACAACATTGCGGTAAAGGAATGGAATGACGAAATTATTTTCCTAAGAAAGCTTGTGGAAGGGGGAACCAATCGAAGCTATGGAATACAGGTGGCACGGCTTGCGGGTATTCCTGACCGGGTGATCCAGCGAGCCAAAAAGATTCTTTACCATATAGAAAATGATAAACACGGTTTAAAAAGCCCGGCGTTTATGATCGAAGACGGTGATGTATTAAAAAAGGGGCAGGTGCAGCTTAATCTTTTTTCCGGACCGGATCAATATGTTATAGAAAAGTTGCAAAAGCTTGATATTTCGAAAATGACACCTCTGGACGCGTTAAACTGCCTGAACAAATTAAAGGAAAAGGCAAAAACCATTGTTATTTGATTACAAAAAACCATTTTTATTCTGTTTGCTGGCGTGTTGTATCCTTTCGGTGACTTGCCCACGCGCGTCATCTGCAGATTCTGCAAAGAAAAAGTACTACCGGGCCGAAGCCTGTTACAAGAAACTTCGCCACAGTCCAAAAAAACAAAAATACAGATGTTTTTGGCTGGATTGTATCGAAAAGTATCAGGCGGTTTACAAGGACAATCCTTCCGGTCCATGGGCTGCTGCCGGACTTTATATGTCCGGAAAACTTTATAAGGAGCTTTACCGGCGTTCATATAAAAAATCCGATAAAAGAGCGGCTATGGATATGTTTAAACGCATTATCAAAAATTTTCCAAAAAGCGCATACAAACGCAGGGCCGAAAACGCACTAGGAAATATCTCCCCCAAAGGGGTTCCAAAGATCGCATCCAAACGCAAAATGAGCAAACCCAGCCATGTCATACCGCCGGAAGACGACATCGCAAAGCACATAAAAGAAATCACTTACGCGAAAATCCCGGTTGAAAGGGATGCCCAAGGACCTCAACCTGGGACGGGAACGATTGTGGGACTCAGATATTGGTCCAATCCGAGCTACACCCGAGTTGTGATCGATGCGGACAGTGAGTTGTCATATTCACACAGGCTTCTTAAAAAGGATGTCTCAATCCGGAAACCCCATCGTTTGTATGTGGATTTAAACAACAGCAGACTGAAAAAAGATATTAAAAAATATATTCCAATCAATGACAACCTGCTCAGCGACACCCGCGCAGGGCAAAACACATCAGACCAGGTCAGAGTTGTTGTGGATATCAAATCATTCAAAAATTACAAAATATTTTCCCTAAAGAATCCCTTCAGAATCGTTATCGATGTCTGGGGACACAGGGAAAAGGCAACCGGAAGGCGGGTAAAAAAAGATATAAAAGGCGGCAAGATTGTCCCCGGTGCTCTGGCTAAGCAGCTTGCCCTTGGTGTCAGACGAATTGTTATCGATCCGGGCCATGGCGGGCGCGATTATGGCGCTCCCGGTTATTTAAAGGGGGTTCACGAAAAAAATGTGGTCCTGAAACTGGGCTTGCGGCTGGCTAAAAAAATCCGTGAAAAATTGCACTGTGAGGTCGTCATGACTCGCACGAGAGACAAGTATCTTACCCTTGAAGAACGGACTGCTTTTGCCAACACGAAAAACGCAGACCTTTTCATATCCCTTCATACCAATGCCGCAAGGGATAGAAGGGCATATGGCATTATGACCTTTTTCCTGAATCTGGCCACAGATGATGATGCCATTTTAGTGGCCGCCAGGGAAAATGCCACTTCAACCAAAAACATCAGCGACCTTCAGGCGATTTTAAGCGACCTGATGCAAAATGCCAAGATCAACGAATCGAGTCGCCTGGCGGTCCATGTCCAGAAATGCATGTGTAAAAATCTGAAAAAGAGGTACAGCAGGATAAAAAATAAAGGGGTCAAGCAGGCGCCCTTTTACGTTCTTTTAGGCGCCCAAATGCCCGCCATACTCATAGAAACGGCCTTTATCAGCAATTCCAGGGACTGCAAAAGATTAGTCAATTCAAAATATCAGGATCGAATGTGCGATGCCATCGTGAAGGGTCTCCGGGAATATATCAATGAAACAAACCCCACGGCATTTTTAAAACAGAGCCATCCAAAAGGGTTGGCGGGATACGGAGGGTAATTGCAGGGATAGGGATCTATCGTAAATTCAGATTCAACATATTTTAATGAAGAATCCACACCTTGAAGGCATATAAAAGATGAACGTCGAACATCGAACGTTGAACATCGAATAATGTATTCTACCATTTATAATAAAGACAAAGCGAAGCGCCTTCAACATTCGACGTTCGACGTTGAACGTTCGATGTTCGATGTTCAAATTATTGCGTCTGAGATTACGACCAAACCTTTATATCACGTTGAAATTACGTATACAGGTCAGGAGGTCTGAATTATGGAATATAATAACATTGTTGTCCAGGTCAAAGAAGGGATTGCGACAATTACCTTCAACCGGCCTGAAATTTTAAATGCATTGAATGAGGAAGGGCTTAAAGAGTTTTCCAATGCCCTTGATAAGATTCATGAAAACGAGGACATCCGTGTACTGATCCTTACCGGCGCCGGTGAAAAATCTTTTATTGCCGGGGCGGACATCAAGCAATTCCTGACCTTTAACACCCTTGAGGCAAAATCGTTTTCCGAGATGGGGCGTGTCCTGATGAATAAACTCCAGGAGTTGCCCATACCGGTCATCGCGGCGGTAAACGGCTTTGCACTGGGCGGCGGATGTGAGGTTGCCATGGCATGTGACTTTATCTATGCGTCCGAAAATGCAATGTTCGGTCTGCCGGAAATTACCCTTGGGATTATTCCGGGTTTTGGAGGTACTCAAAGGCTGCCGAGGCTCGTGGGTGAGAGCATGGCCAAAGAATTGATATTTACCGGCAAGATGATTCCCGCACAAGAAGCAAAAAATATAGGACTGGCCAACAAGGTTTGCCCTCAAGAGCAGCTCATGGATGAGGTCATCAAGACGGCAAAAACCATTGCTTCAAGGGGTAAAGTCTCTCTTCGGGCGGCCAAACAGGCGATTAACAACGGTATGAATGTGGATCTTACCACCGGCTGCCGCATGGAAATTGACGCCTTCGCCCTCTGCTTCACCAGCCCGGATGTAAAGGAAGGAGCATCGGCCTTTCTTGAAAAGCGAACGCCTGATTTTAAGGGAAGTTTAAAAGAGTAAATCTTTTTTCTTGACATATATTTTATTATCCATTATAGAGCGCTCAAGTTAACTATTGGTTATTTTAAATAAATATTAAGGGTTAAGAGATGAGGTTTCGGTTTTTTTACTTTGGTTTTTTTAGCTTCCTGGAGGGCTTCTTTTTTAGGAAGT
>JASFLX010000153.1:0-7374 GCA_050117895.1 Desulfobacterales bacterium
CCGGATGTAAATTGCTTCACAATAGCACCCGTCATAACGTCGATGGCCAGGACGGTTTTTCCTTTTGAATTGTCCGAACTGTATCCCCCTCCAACGAAAAGTACATGTTTGTCTACACCGGATGCGGTCTTGACAAGTCCAAATTGAGGTTCGGACCAAGTCTCACCCAGTTGTGAAATGACCGTGGTAGGAGGTGCCAAATATGGACTGTCCTCAGAAATAGCGGCTACGATTGCTGTGTCGCCATCAGCATAACCATTCGCTTTGAAGGCAAATACACGATCACCTACAGCAAGTTCACGCCCGACAAACTTGTAATGATAACTGAAAACGCTTTCAACCGTTGAACTGTCCGGAGTGACGTAACCATCAAACGTTCCTGTTGCAGGATCATCTGTATTAATGTGATCGACCCAGATAACATCCTGCCAAGTTCCGGTCATATTTGTTAACTTAATGGTTCCGTGATATTTATCTTCGTTTTGGCTGATCCTCCATAAATATTGCGGGTCAAGGGGATCAGTCACATCCAGAGCAAAGTAACTGGTTCCGCCCTCTCTTTGACCACATACGAGTACAACCATGTCTTCATCCACATCTATAACACCGTTTTTTTCATGGTCGTAAAAGAAAATCTTGGGGGTCGAATCCACATAATATTGATGTTCCATGCCTTCCACCATATCTTTTAAACGATGCAACTGGTCGGGGGAAATAAAGGCCCACGCCTCCGTGCCATGAGAGGTTTCGGTGCCGCCTCCCGCAGCTTCCGTTTTATCTAAAACAGCATGAAGCATCCCATCGTTGGCCCCGAAATAAACCATTGTTGTTGACGAACCGTCAGCATAATTGTACTGAAAAATTGAAGGCTCACTGTGAAGCACGTCCCCGGTAATGATGGCTCTGTTTTCTGCAGTATTGCTATCCTCATCTTCATCAAACACATCCGCGCCCCGAACATAATTAATAATGTCGGAGATACTGTTGGTCGGACTTCCTAAAATGGCTTCGGTCAAAGCGGTATTGGTATCTACCAAAAGATTTACACCGCTCACATCATTCAAATCCGCAGTGCCCAGGTAGGTGTAAATGTTTCTGTCCTCGTTACGAATACCGTTGTCTGCGGGCACAGCGCTCCTGTCGTCGTTGGCCCAGTCTATTGTGGCCCAGTACGGCATGGCCCCGTCTATCATAGCGCCGTTGGGCCATGTGGCGGCATCACCATACTTATCGACGATTTGATTTAAATTCGAAAGCCCGAATTTGGTGACATTCCCTTCCCAAAAATTCTGTTCGCCCGGTTTAAAAAAGGCCATATAGATTCGGTTTCCGCTGGTTGTTCTAGTAACGGGAACAACCGGGGCCGTAAACGTGCTGGTTCGTGAAAGGATGTCGTTTACAGCCGACAAAAGCTGATCTGATAGAGCCCTCGGGGATTCAGCCGTGAAATGGTACTTTCCGTATTCTTCATCGGAAGTATCATAAAGATTTTTGTTGCCGTTACCGTTGTTAGAGGTGTTTATCAAAAAGAGGTTCCCCTCTTGATCACCCATAAATCCTATGGTGTAGGACAAAATGTTCTGATATCCTTCTCCAGATGAATACAGCTCCCCGTTCACGACGGCGGAGCCTCCCGCACTTGTCAGTGGTTCATCGTCTATAAAATTTCCTGAAATATTCGTAAGCTCTAAACATCCGGATGTGCTCGGAGTCCCGGCGTTTTCATTAACTGCCGCAATTAGTCCTGTCGCTCCGAAACTCCCGCCGGTTACGGTTTCGCCCACGGAAAAAGCGCTGGTTAGTCCATCATAACAAAGAGAGCCGGCATCTGGAGCGTCGCCCACAATATCATTGGCATAAAGATAATAGGCAACGTCGTCGAGATAGGTGGAACCGTTCTGGTTCACCGGAATTGACATGGTTGTGCTGTCCGCTTGGATATTGCCTTCACCAATTCCTCCGATGTCTACGTCATAATCGGATAAAGTGGCCGGCAAATGTTGCGAGGTCGTGCCTTGATCCTCGGAGGAGACTCCCGGTGAAATGATAATGGTAAAATTATTTTGACAATACCCACCAGCAGCGCCTGAAGAGGGGGAAGAATAATAATACCCAATACTTGAAAGCCCTTCAGCCAGTGGCGAATAGGTCACCGTTGCCATATTATTAATGTTATTCATGAAGGTGGACGTTAAAATCTCATCAAATTCATCGGTATTGCCGTCACCATCATTGTCCACACCATCCGGATCGGCCTGAACCGCAAACTTAAGTGGTTGGGCTTGCGATCCGCCGTCATCATTTGCAAAATAGTAGATGCCGAATTTGGCCTGGTAACCGGTACCCTTAGCAACAGTCATAATGGCCTTTTTGGCATAATAAAAACGGCTCTCATCCGGCAGGGCCGAGCCATCATAGAGAGGATTTCCAGCCACATCTTCTGCAAAGAACAGCCAGTTAAGATAATTCATGGAATACCTGAAATTAGTTGCATTATCTATAATTTCATTAACTGCTACAGTGGAAGGTGCAGCAGGCAAAGTTATGGTTCTTCCGTTGATGTCCCAGGTGCCTTCCTGTAATACAGTATTGCTGCTGACTGCCTCAAGACCGTTAGTATAACTATCAAGCATCAAAGTGTCCAAAACTCGAACCAAGTAATATTTGTTACCATGTGAGGTAATACCGTAACCGTTTTGGGTAAAAAATCCGTTGCCCGCAGCTCCATTTGGGATAACATCTACTTCTGCGACAACACTTGGCTTATAATCAGTGCTATTATTGTATGCGGAGTGCCAGACGATTTGTTCCATCTCAGCCCCGTTATCCAGCAAGAGCACGATATTGGGCGGTATGTCGTCAGCAGTTATCGCGAAGACACAGGTGTCATCGGCAACAACCGGATTCGCCATAAAAATAAGGCTGTAAATAATCAAGCTAATGGTTAAGTTGTAATATTTCAGTCTTCTCATAGTATTTCCTTTAATCAATTTATTTAGAAACCTATACGATAAAATCCAACTTCTATCTGCATGTTGGTATTGTGAGAACTATACCCATTGCATATCATTTTATAGTTATGCGCATGGTATGCACCGACTTCATAACCTGACCCCCTTGGAGGGTCTCCGGATCTGTCGTATTCAACACTTCCATTAAAAGACTGATTGGAGTTAAGCTCTTCTGGTGTAGGGAGACCAGAAGTGTTTGGAACATAAGGGTCTGTATCGTTTGGGAAGAAATGTGGGGTCCCTGTATCGATGTTTTGAGAGCCATATAAATCAGGATTCTTTATCACCCGAACTTTTGAAGTTTCGGCTGCGTAAAAAGCGAGGTTGTGTCGCAACGCATTTCCGGCGATCTGGACTTCAATGCTTGATGTTTTTGTTGCGGAGATACCAAGCATTGTTAGGAAAAACAGCATAACCACTGCTAAAACAATTACGGATCCTTTTTCATTATTCAGCGGGTGTTTTCTTTTCATAACTACTTCCTGTTTATTTGTCTCCATACATAAAAAAAGCTGTGAGGAGTAATTAAGGTTACAGATCTATTTTAACATAGCTAATCTCGGCTATTTTTCCTCGTCCGGTGGCCTTAACGGTGATAAGCTTGGTGCCGGGTAGCGGGTTGTCGTCAGTTACGGTCCAAAATATGGTATAATTACCAGAAGTTTCCTGATGCAGTTCCCCTTGCGAATCCGTACCTGAAGGAGGATCTCCAAGGTCCTCTAGCTGATGATCAGAGTATGGCAGGGCCATTAACTCTTCGATCTTGTCCTGTGCCCAGGTCATACTTGTTGTAATTTTACCAGCGCTGGAATTCACCTTGATGGTAGAGGTTTGCATGGCGGCAACCGCAAGCAGACCAATAGCAAAGATAGAGATGGCAATTAGTACTTCTATAAGGGTGAATCCTTCATCTTTTTTCATCTTTCCCGTCTTTGACTCCATGGTGGTTCTTGTATATGTTTTATCCGCTCTCATGGTATCATCCTATCAGCTTAATATAAGCCTATATTTCGGCATTTGATAAACGATGTTAAACGTCTTCGGCTTAAGTTGTCATTGGGCGGCGCCAGGATTTGCAAATTTCGCTGGTTAAAGTAAGTGTTCCCATCGTTAGAAGGCAGAAACCCCCTGCCGGTTCGAGCCACGACCGTGATCTCCACCGATCTGATTTGATCTAAGCTTCCGGCAGGAACATTTCCGCCGCCGGGATTTAGTACAACTGGAGAAGAAGACCCATCCAGATAAACAAAATCTAAGGCATCAATGTTTTGAGCTACGGGCTGATTATTCCTGACCAGCTGATCATTAACTCCGTCTCCATCTGAGTCATTGAGATTATAAGTTATGTCTTCATTGGAATCATTTGTATCTCCGTCCGGAAGATCCCCAGGATTGTCGCCCACGATGTCTTCTGTAAATCTGATTGAATTTGCGTTTGCCGTGATAAATCCGATACCGCCGCTTTTATTAGGATCGCATCCCGCCATTCTGATTTCTCTTTGCATGAAAAACATGGCAGCTCTGATATTCTGCTGCATAGCAGCGGTCTCTCCCTGCACCAAATACGATCTATGCTGGCTTAAAAAAGTCGAATAGATCGCTCCCATAACAAGCAGAGATACGGCCATGCCTATCACCAGCTCGATTATGGTAAAACCTTGCGCGTTCAATCTTTTTTTTCTTTTAATTTTCATGGAATTGTCCCTAATATTTACAGTCAACACCTAATTGTTTTTATAACATAATTAAAGTGTTAGTTCTTTTGTCAACACCAAAATCTTTCGGTAGATCTCAAATTTTTTAAAACAACTTTTTTTACGACTACATTACTTCCCCGCCTCAGGTATTATCGGGTTTTGGCTAGAGCGTACCTGATATTTGACCTGTTGTGTTATTAAAAACAATTACCCAATTAACGTTGTTTTTTTATCGCAGATGGCTTTGTAAGTTGCAGGTTTGAATAAAAATTTCGCACTATGCTTTTCAATCATTATTTCGGCAGCCAGCTTAAAAAATTAAGTCCACCCACACTAATCAATATACCTAATACAGCAATAACGATGACAATCTTCTTTGCCTACACAAAAACAATTAAAACAACATACAACTACGTACAATTTTCGTGCCACAACATAGATTTTTGAAAGGATATTAAGAAATTCCATATAAACAAAACAGATGCTAATCGTATATAACTGATATAATTGTCAATAATGAGCGACTTAAATGTCAGGTCAATAATATTGAAGATTTTAGTATTGACAAATTTAGTTTTGAAGTGACAAATTTTTAACAGAAAGGCTATTAAAAAATTTTATATTAGCATAAATTTATTTAATACTGCTCTTGAAAATATATTCAACGGCATTTTTAAACAGCTATATGCTTGTGGTGGGGCCGGACTCCGCTTCGGTTTCCCGGTGTTTGTTATTTTTCTTTAATTCGGGTCCAGTCACAGTTGTTGAAGGCTTTCGGATTGGTTGCCGGACTGAAAATTTGGGCGCCGGGATCACACATTCAGTCGATATTATAAAGCGGTCGGTTGGGGTTGAAAGAAAATTTCCCATTTGCAGATTTGCCATGGGGCACTGGGTGTAATTATGCTCCAAACTGGGCAAAAGGTGAAAATTGACAAGGGGCGGGAATCCCTATGCAAAAGAAAGATTTAGCTATGCTTTGAATAACTCTGAATTAGATCGCTTACATTTTGCAGGAAATGGCTTCTTCAAACTGGTGGCTGGGATTTAATTCAGTTTTACTTATGTATATTGTAAGGTTTTAGACTTTGGGAACTATTAGGTTTTCAACTGTTCTTAATCATATCCATAAGGCTCTTTATGTTTTCTTTTTGATCCTGACTTTCTAGTTTAAACCTGACAGCAGTTCCATCATCGCTAACACGAACAATTTCACCATTTATTTTAAAGGGTTTTTGGTAATCTGGGGACATGAAGGTCATCAATATTTTTTGGCCTACTGAAAATGTTTGAGGAGGTTCTATTAACAAACCGCTTTCACTTATATTTTGAATAAAGTCCCGATAATATCGATGCTCCACATTATAATCTATTATTCTCAAAAAGTCTTTTCGGTCATATTGCCTTCGTTCTTTATTTTCTCTCTCTTCCAATTCTTTTAAAAGTTGACGCAATTCCTCATCGGACATTCCATTAATTTTTTCAAAGATGAAAGTACGAACTTCATTAATACCCAACTCATTATCTTTATTTTTCATAGAAGAACTCCTTTGAATTCAATTTTAAAAAAGTATTAGATTTTTATCTATTGCAAGTATATTGCCTTATCGGTACCTACAAAATGGTTAATCAACCAACTATTGCTTTCAAGATTCAAAAAATATTTTCTTATTTGGCTAAGCACCTATTTTTTACACATAACACTTAAAGCAATTTTCATGCCTTCTTCAGTCTCACTGTTGCATCGTAAAAATAATACGTAAAAATCAGGGTATTATACAGTATCATATAATCCAGGAATCGGAAAGTTTCAGTTTTCGTTATAATTTGCCACAATTACTGATATTTTTTTGTCACATTCAAATTTTTGTAATGATTAAATTAAAACGAAATCCGATATAGAGGGGCAGATAGGATGGATGGCCAATCTATCGGGCAAAAAGCCGAAGGGCAAATTCGATACAGTTCTCTCTATTTTAAAATGGTAAAAGCTATGCAGCTAAAAATGAATTAATACTCATAAGGTTCTTTCTCAATATCATCTTGAAAGCTCTATCTCAAAAACATCTTGAAAAATATCCTTTATGAAAGCTTCAGCATCTTCATCCGAATCATATTCTGGCAACAAGATGACACTGCAATCTGTGTTGAAACTATGGATGGAATATTGTTCATCTTCATCCGTTATTGAATTAGCCCAATCAACAAATGGTTGCTTGGGTCTTATGATTGCAACTGACCTATTGATTTGAAACATCTGATTCTCCTTGTTATGTGAATGATTTTATGCCTACCGGAAGGGGTTATGCCGATCTTCATTATTTATGAATATATATAATCACACACAAATTTTTTTGAGATTTTTATAATTATTTTGAAAGCAAGGAAACCTATTAATCAAATTGAAAGTTTAGTCTTCAAAGTTTCATATCACAACTAATTGAACCTTCGTCAAAAAGGTGGGGACATTGAGACTATAGCAAGAAAATGGATAGTTTAAAAGCTAGTGTTCTTTCTCGGCATGACCTTGAATTAATTGAAACCAATGGATATCAAACTCGAACTGTAAATATCAAGTCATTATTATTTTTCAGATATTCCGTTGTTACCACCGTGGTCGAATATTGTGGATACCATTTAGAGATCTCACGAAAATCCCGCTTGTT
>JASFLX010000154.1:0-7338 GCA_050117895.1 Desulfobacterales bacterium
CACCCGTATCTCCTTTGAAGCCGCCATGGTTCAACTCGGTGGAACGCCGATTTTTATCAGCGCCAAGGATACCCAGATTGCACGAAACGAACCGGTTCGAGACACCGCCAGGGTGCTTTCAAGATACCTGGACGGTTTGGCGATTCGGACTTATTCACAGGATTTGCTGGAGGAGTTCGCCGAATTTACCGACATTCCAGTGATAAATGCCCTGACCGACCTATTCCATCCATGCCAGGTGCTCAGTGACATTATGACGGTAATGGAGATGAAGGGCGGATATAAGGATATCCGAATCGCCTGGGTCGGAGACGGGAATAATGTGGCCCATTCATGGGTAAATGCCTCGGCAATTTTGGATTTGGATCTGGTTTTAGCATGTCCGAACGGATATTTCCCTCGTAAGGAGGTTATGGAAAAGGCGCTTGAGAAAGGGGTGGGAAACATTGTCGTAACTTCGAATCCTGTTGAGGCGGTAAAAAATGCCGATGTAATTTATACCGACGTTTGGGCCAGCATGGGGCAGGAGAGCGAGCACGGCACAAGGAAACAGGCGTTTGAGAAGTTTCAGGTTGATCAAGCACTTTTAAAACATGCGGCAAAAGATGTTATCGTGATGCATTGTTTGCCGGCGCACAGAGGAGAAGAAATCAGCGAGAATGTGCTGGAAGGTCCGAAATCCGTTGTCTGGGATCAATCGGAAAACAAACTACACATGCATAAAGCAATCCTGGAAGTATTAATGAAGGGGGATTAAATCGTGCCTCATACCGTTAACAAGGTGGTTCTGGCATATTCCGGCGGCCTGGATACATCCGTAATTTTAAAGTGGCTGATCCAAACTTACGGTTGTGAGGTTGTTGCATTTTCTGCAGATTTAGGCCAGGGGGATGAGCTGAATCAGGTGGAGGAAAACGCCCTAAAAACCGGGGCAACAAAGGTTTATATAGATGATTTGAAGGAAACTTTTGTAAAAGATTATGTTTTTCCTGCGTTTCGGGCAAATGCCATTTATGAAGGGCAGTATCTTCTGGGCACCTCTCTTGCCAGGCCCCTGATTGCAAAACGGCAGATGGAGATTGCCCGGATGGAGAAGGCGGATGCTGTGAGCCATGGTGCCACCGGAAAGGGAAACGACCAGGTGAGGTTTGAACTCGCCTATTATGCAATAAATCCGAATATAAAAATCATTGCTCCCTGGCGTGAATGGGATCTTAACTCGCGAAGCGACTTGATGGCCTTTGCCGAACAGCACGGTATCAAGGTGCCGACCACCCCCGCAAAACCATACAGTACTGACGGAAATCTACTTCACATTAGTTTTGAAGGGGGCCTGCTTGAGGATCCCTGGAAAGAACCGCCTGACGATATGTTCCATATGACGGTTTCACCCCAGGATGCGCCGGACAAGTCTGAGATTGTCGAAATAACCTTTAAACAGGGTGATCCTGTGGCCATAAACGATAAAAACATGTCCCCGGCCGAACTCCTCAAAGAACTCAACAGGATGGGGGGACGCAACGGCATTGGCAGGGTGGATATTGTGGAGAACCGTTTTGTCGGAATGAAATCCCGAGGTGTTTATGAAACTCCGGGCGGTACGGTGTTGAGGGCTGCCCACATGGCGATTGAATCCATTACAATGGACAGGGAAGTCATGCACCTGAGAGATTCTCTCATTCCGAAATATTCGGAGCTTGTGTATTACGGCTTCTGGTTTTCACCCGAGATGAAACTCCTGCAGAAGTTGGTGGATCAAACCCAGACCAATGTCTCCGGGACCGTAAGACTTGAGCTGTATAAGGGAAACTGCCGTATCTTGGGTCGTAAATCCGATGAATCCATTTACAGCGAAGATTTTGCGACTTTTGAGGATGACAGTGTATACAGCCAGAAAGATGCCGAAGGCTTTATACGTCTAAATGCGCTAAGACTTCGTATTCAGAAGATAATGAAAAAAAACAGTTGAGGATTATATGGCTAAAAAGCTCTGGGATGGCAGGTTTTCGGAAAAGACAGATAGGATCGTTGAAGACTTCACATCATCGATCGATATAGATAAAAGGCTTTATTCCTATGATATTCAAGGGAGTATTGCCCATTGTCGGATGCTTGCCAAAACATCAATCATTTCCGAGGAGGATGCGCCATTGTTGATTGAAGGTCTTGGCGCCATAAAAAGAGAGTTGGATCGGGGAGATTTTCAGTTCGATAAAAGCTTGGAAGATATCCATATGCATATTGAAGCCAGGCTTGTGGAAAAAGTGGGTAAAGTCGCCCAGAAGCTGCATACCGCAAGAAGCCGAAACGACCAGGTGGTTCTGGACGTAAGGATGTATTTGAGGGATGAGACTTTTCATACCATAAATCGACTGGTTATGCTCCAAAAGGCTATCGTGGATCTTGCCAAAGTCTATATTGATGTTGTTTTGCCTGGATACACTCATTTGCAAAGAGCTCAACCCATTCTTTTGTCCCACCATTTGATGGCGTATTATGAGATGTTTTTAAGAGACGCCGACAGGTTCAGTGATTGTTTGAAACGCATAAATGTGATGCCCCTCGGAAGTGCCGCCCTTGCCGGAACAACATATCCCATTGACAGGAAGTATGTTGCCGAGATTCTTGATTTTCCGAAAATATCGGCAAACAGCATCGATACCGTTTCAGACAGGGATTTTATCATCGAATTTCTCTCAGCGGCGAGTATTTGCATGGTTCATTTGAGCCGTATGTCGGAAGAGTTAATTCTTTGGTCTTCATCGGAATTCGGTTTCATTGAACTCCCGGATTCTTTTGCCACCGGCAGCAGTATTATGCCTCAAAAAAAGAATCCCGATGTGCCTGAACTCGTACGAGGGAAAACCGGCCGTGTTTTCGGAGATTTAATTTCCCTTTTAACGGTCATGAAATCATTGCCGTTGTCTTATAACCGGGATATGCAGGAGGATAAAGCCGCACTGTTCAGTACGGTGGATATCTTGACAGAATGTTTAGAGATTTACATAAAAATGCTTCCCAAGCTGATAATTAACAAAGATGCCATGGAGCGTGCCACATCCACGGGGTTTTTAAATGCAACCGATATGGCGGATTATCTTGTATCAAAAGGCATGGCATTTAGACAGGCCCATGAGTGTGTGGGAAAGGCGGTTGCCTATGCGTCGAACAAACAAAAGGAGCTTCATGAACTTACCTTGAAAGAGTTGAAATCCTTTTCTTCCCATATCAAAAAGGAAATCTTTGACATCTTAACCACTGAGCAGATGATCAACCGGCGAAAATCTTTCGGCGGGACGGCGTTAAAAAACGTAAAGGCTGCCATAAATAAGGCTGAAAAAGACCTTGCCGTGAAGATGAAGGGTTAACCTGTTGATGAAAACTAAATTTTCTAAAAAATATATTATATGGATATGTTTCATGGTTATTTGGGCTATCTTTAATTTTTCAGCATGTGGCAAGAAGGGACCCCCCAGACCCCCAGATCATGAAAAACCCCATTCGATTATAAATTTTATTTATTTAAGGTGATGTAATGCATCATTTTGTTTACCGTAATAATGAATTATGTTGTGAAGATGTCCCCATCCGTGAAATTGCCGAAAAGGTCGGCACTCCTTTTTATTTATACAGCCATGCCACGTTAAAACGCCATTTTCTTATTTTTGACGAGGCGTTTGAGGATTTAGAAAGGCTTGTATGTTATTCTGCAAAGGCCAATACGAACCTTGCTATTTTAAAGCTATTTGAAAGCCTTGGCAGTGGGCTCGATATTGTTTCAGGTGGAGAACTGTATCGTGGGTTAAACGCCGGTTTCTCTCCGGATAAAATCGTCTATTCCGGAGTGGGAAAGCGAATCGACGAAATCGACTACGCTCTTGAGGCAGGCATTTTAATGTTCAATGTAGAATCGCTTGAAGAACTTGAACTTATAGACAAAAGAGCGGGTTTTTTAAGAACAAAAGCACCGGTGGCCATTCGGGTAAACCCTGACGTCGATCCAAAAACTCATCCGTATATCTCAACCGGTTTGAAAAAAAACAAATTCGGCATTGATATGGAGACTGCTATTGAAGGCTACAAGGTCGCAAGCAAGCTAAAAAATATCAAAATAGTGGGCATCGATTGCCATATCGGATCACAGATTACAGAGTCACAACCTTTTATAGAAGCTCTGGAAAGCTTAAAGAACCTGATAGATGAACTCATTCAAATTGGAATCGAAATCAAATACATAGATATGGGTGGCGGCCTTGGCATAACCTATAATGATGAATCCCCGCCCCATCCGCGTGAATATGCCAGGGCGATTGTGGATTCTCTTAAAGGCTCGCATCTTCAGCTTATTCTGGAACCCGGAAGAGTTATCGTAGGAAATGCCGGGATACTGGTCAGCAAAATTCTTTTTAGAAAGTCGGGACAAGTCAAGGAGTTCGTTATTGCTGATGCAGGCATGAACGATCTGTTGCGACCCACATTGTACGACGCTTTTCATGCCATAGAGCCGGTTGTAAACACGGAGAAAAAGCCGATAATAGCAGACGTTGTGGGTCCGATTTGCGAGAGCGGAGATTTTCTGGCGATAGATCGCAAGATTCCCGATCTAAAAAGAAACGATCTTTTTGCGGTGATGAGTGCAGGTGCGTACGGGTTTACCATGTCGTCCAATTACTGTTCCCGGCCAAGGGCGGCTGAAGTGATGGTAAGAGGTGACCGGTTTCATGTGATCAGGGCTCGCGAGATTTACGAGGATCTTGTTGATGGTGAATCGGTTCCGCCATTTCTACAGGATTAAAATAATTTGTCCACTTTTCTTCTCGCCACAAAGTCACCAAGGCACTAAGAAGGAATAACAAAATAAAATCCTTCGTGTCTCTGTGTCTTGGTGGCAAATATTTCTTGGTTCCGGTTTGTCCGGGTTGGTAATTATGAAAAAAATTGATTTTTACAAGATGAGCGGAAGCGGTAACGATTTCATTATCGTTGATAACCGTAATAAAGTTGTCGATGAAACCGATCTGCCAGATTTGATCGCCAAAGCATGCCGCAGAAAAATGTCAGTGGGTGCCGACGGCTTTATTCTTGTGGAAAACACTGATGATGCGGATTTCAAATGGCGCTTTTATAATTCTGACGGCAGTGTTGCGGAGATGTGTGGAAACGGCGCCCGGTGTGTTGCACGCTATGCATATTTAAATGGTATTGCAGGACCGGATATGTCATTTAAAACTCAAGCCGGTATGATCCAAGCCCATGTTGCAGGCGAGGGTGTTAAAGTAAAAATGACGGACCCGTTTGATCTTAAAATGGATTATACCATTGAACTTAAAAACAGGTCACTTACCATATCCAGTGTCAACACGGGTGTTCCTCATGTGGTTATTGTGGAAGACACTATCGACAGGGTTGACGTTGTTAAAGTGGGCAGGGAGATACGGTTGCACGACAGGTTTGCTCCTGCCGGTACAAATGCAAATTTCGTGTGTCATTTAAAAGACAACATCATCGCAATTCGTACATACGAGCGGGGTGTTGAAGATGAAACTCTGGCATGCGGTACGGGGGCCATTGCCAGTGCGATTGTCATGTCTTGTAAAAAAAAATTAACGTCTCCGGTGACTGTTCAGACACGAAGCGGTGGATGTCTAAACATCTTTTATCAAGAAAAAGACGGCAAATATCACGATATTTATCTTGAAGGTGATGCGCGCATTATTTACAAGGCTCAGCTCTGGGAAGATGCACTAAAGGATGATTGAGACTTAGTAGCTTTGCCCCAATATTTCAGCATTCCATTCCGGTGGCACAAATAGGTAACCGTTAAAAAATTCATGATTTCAATAAGTTTAGAAATTCCGGGGCGGTAATGGGAATTCATACCGCATACATCGGTGCAGGGTCCAACATCGGGAATAAGCTTTTAAACTGTAAAAAGGGTATCGCTGCCCTGACAAGACCCAAAAAAACCGTATTGAAAGATTGCTCGCGATTTTACCAAACCGAACCCGTCGATTACAACGACCAGGACTGGTTCGTTAATTCGGTAGTAAAGATTGAAACCCATCTCGATCCGTTTCATCTGTTAGATGAACTAAAGTCAATAGAGCGCGATACCGGACGGGTGTATGACCCTATACGTTTTGGTCCTCGGATTCTCGATCTGGACATTCTTTTATATGATGATTGGGTGCAAAATTCATCCAGACTGGTCATCCCTCATCCCAGGATGCATAAAAGACGTTTTGTGTTACAGCCTATTTGTGATATAGATCCAAAAATCGTTCATCCTGTTTTAAAAAAGGATATGCAATATCTGTTAGATATCCTGGATGAAAATGAACAAAGGGTCATTGAGTATCCATGCGATTATTAATTTTATTGGGCATTATATACCTTTGCTATAGGGTTTTTAAATCCTGGATGCTCCCAGGCGGATCACCGCAGAAAACGGTATTTAACAAAACCGCCGGCGAGATCGATGACGTCATGATCAAAGATCCTTTCTGTGAAATATATTTTCCCAAAAAAGACGGTGTGCATTTGAGAATCGATGGAAAGGATTTGTATTTTTGCAGCGAAGAGTGCAGGGATAAATTTCTAGAAAAATATTCAAAAAAATAAGAATTAACCTGTACACGCCGATCTTAAAAAATATTTGCCACAAAGGCACTAATACCCGCCCGCCTCGCCTAAGACCAAGCCGATGGCGGGCAGCTACAAAGTAAATTTCAAAAAATTTAGGCCAATTTATCACACAGGAGGGCTCACCGGATGAAATTTTTTATCGACACTGCAAACATAGACGAAATAAAGGAAGCACACAGTATGGGTATGGTTGACGGTGTTACCACCAATCCAAGCCTTATTGCAAAGGAGGGGCGGGATTTTGAAGATATTATAACAGAGATTTGTCAAATAGTTGACGGCCCCATCAGTGCCGAGGTTATCAGTACAGATACTGAGGGTATGATTAAGGAAGCCCGTCATCTGGCAAAAATCCACGATAATATTGTGGTGAAGATTCCAATGATCGTAGATGGCTTAAAAGCGACACGCAGACTTGCGGACGAGGGGATTAAGACAAACGTAACATTAGCCTTTTCACCACTGCAGGCCCTAATGGCTGCAAAAGCCGGGGCTACTTATATAAGCCCATTTATCGGCCGACTTGATGATTTATCCCAGGAAGGTCTTTTGCTCGTGGAGCAGATTGTTGAAATTTACAGTAACTATGCATTTGATACCGAAATTATCGTAGCCAGTATTCGTAACCCGCTTCATGTGCTGGAATCGGCATTAATGGGGGCGGACATTGCAACGATCCCTTTTAGTGTCCTC
>JASFLX010000155.1:0-7330 GCA_050117895.1 Desulfobacterales bacterium
TAACTGACGATTTGTTCAAACCAGGCAATTTCTTTCTCCGAGAAGGGAATATCGGAAGTTCTGGCTACAAAATAGATTCCGATGGTCTGATTTAAGGCAATGATTGGAGAAAATATTGCGGTTTTAAAGTCCAGATGTTTTTGTAGATGAGGAAGTTGAAGGGTTGTTTCGGTATGATGCCAATGAGTTGTCCCCATATTTTTTATTGATTTTACAATCGGTGAATGAACCCGTTCCATGCTGACTTTAAAATCCTGGGCGTTCACCTGGGAAGCTTTTCCCGCATAAAATCTTCCGATGATCGTTGTTTTTTCTTTATTAAAGAATGCCGTGAAAACTTCTGTTCCAATCAAACAGCGGTAAAGGGCTTCCTGGGCAAGCATTAAAATCTGGTTGATTTCAGAATCTTTTCGACAGGCGATCATCAAATCGGTCAGAAATTGACCGATAAGTACATCCGGGTCATCATGTTCCTCATCTTCACTCACCGCATCTCCAAACACGACTTTACCTGCGATTTGTGCCGGGTTCCCTTTTCCCCATTCCAGAGCTTTGACCATCATATCCACATCATCTTTTTCCAAATGAAAAAATCTTGATATATTTACATCTTGCTCACAGACATCTTTAATAAAGTCCGAAATGTCGAATTCATCCATGTCCAGCTCTTTTTTTATCCGTGTTTCCGTTTCTTTCATTGCCTTTTCTCCGCCAAGTTTATTGCCGAAGAGCATATTGGAAATATGACCGGATTCCCTGACCAGAGATACAATGGGATCGTTCGGGTCCACATCGTTACGGAGCACTTTTACGACCTTGTCCGGAAGGTTGTAAATGTTTGTCAAGGCTTTACAAATTTCATCATATTCAATACCGAAGATTTTCTTGCAGGCATCGTTGTTGGAAATATTTTTTTCAATAATCAGTTTTTCCATTTCTTTGAATTCGTTGGGAAATGTATTTGCCAGTGCCAGCCAGGGCAGTCGATACAGAAGACCGGCGACAAATATTTCCTCGGGATTGCCGTAATTGTTTTTCTTTGCCAGAGACATGGCAAAGGACCCTGAAAAATATGAACTGGCATACAGCTGGGCCAGTTGCTGGGTTTTGGCGGTTTTCATGGTTTGTTTGAATATAGACAGCCCCAGAGCCATGGAACGGACTTTTTCAAATCCTAAAAACGTTACCGCATAAGAAACGGTTTTGATGGGATAACGGGGACTATAGATGATCGAGTTGGCCGTGGCCAGGATGTTGGAAGTTAAGCCGCAATCCCTCATGATGACCGCGGCAAGATCTGCTGCGCAGGTATGGGATTGATGTGCAATCCGTGTGATATCCTGAACATTTTCACTGATTGCCGGAAGACTTCCCTTGCTTCGCATTTGCTCGATCAGCTGTTGTGCCCTTGAACTGTTGTCCATAAAAATTCCTCTAAAGTGAACAAATTTGATTCCAATACCGGTAGATCGCTCCGCGACGGCGTATATCTCTTTCCATTCGACTGAAACTTGTTCTGATAAGCCTCTTTCTTGCCTGTTGTAAAACTCATCATTTTGTAGTAAGTTTGGATTCAAAAAAATGGGTTTTATAAGCAGAAAAGAAACATAAAGCGAGACCTCTGCAAAACGCCCCTTTTTGCCCAATTTCTACGTCAGGCTCAAATTTTAATCCTCGAAATACTCCATGTATTCGTGCCTGCCCCGTGAAATGCGAAGCCTATTTCTCTGGGGTGGTTAAAATTATCGCCTTCCTTGAAATTGAACAAAAATGAACATTTTTCAAAGGTCTCGAAGTCAAATAGATATGGCGGAAGTGCATGGGAATCGAACCCACCCGGGACGGTTTTAGCGCCCCACACCGGATTTGAAGTCCGGGAGCCTCACCAGTAAGCTGCGCACTTCCTTTTTTTTATCTCATAATATTATCAATTGTGTTTTTGTCAACGCTTTTGTTATGAACAGCATGTCTCGTCAGCCGGCTTAACCGGCCGAGCTTTTTTTAGATTTCGTATGGAGAACTCTGCTTATGGTAAATAAAGACAGACTGGCGCAAACGTTTAAATTTCTGGTAGAGATTGACAGTATATCAAAAGAGGAACGCACAATTTCCGGAGAGATTAAAAAGATTCTCGAGTCAATGGGCGCAAAAACATGGATTGATGGTGCCGGAGATAAGATCGGCGGTGATACCGGGAACCTTATTGCCAAGTTCAAGGGGAACACGCCGGCGCCGCCGCTTCTTTTGAATGCCCACATGGATACCGTGGAACCGGGCAAAGGAGTGACCGCCATACTTTCGCACGGTGTTTTTACCAGTGATGGGACGACGATCTTAGGAGCGGACGACAAAAGTGCCATTGCCATTCTATTGGAAACCCTAAAAATTATTCAAGAACATGACCTGACGCATGGTCCCCTTGAACTTGTTTTTACCGTTTGTGAGGAGATCGGTCTTTTGGGTGCAAAACACCTTGATTTTGATCTTATTACCGCCAAATTCGGTTATTCTCTGGATGCTACGGACACGGAAGGTATCGTGACACGGGCACCTTCTGCAAATCATCTGGAGTTCAAGGTCCATGGTAAAGACGCCCATGCCGGGGCCGCCCCGGAAAAAGGGATCAATGCCATTTCACTGGCAAGCCAGGCCATTGCAGGGCTTGAACTCGGGCGCATCGATCATGAAACAACCTGTAACATCGGTATCATTGAAGGCGGCACGGCCACGAATATCGTACCGAACCGGGTAACGGTTAAGGGTGAGGTCAGGAGCCATGATGAGGAAAAGCTAAATCGAATTACTGATGCAATGGTATCGTCTTTCAAAGAAGTTGTGGACAATTATAAAGGGATGGGCGCCGGCCAGGGACTTCCGGGTTTTGAGGCTAAAATCCAGAAAGATTTTTCCCGTACCAGCATTCCCGAGGATCACCCGGTGGTAACACTTGCCTGTCGTGCGGCGGATAATTTAGGAAGAAAAATGGTTACAAAGACCAGCGGCGGCGGCGCAGATGCCAATATTTTCTTTGAAAAGGGTATTATGACGGGCGTTTTAGGAACAGGCATGCGGGATATGCATACGGTACGGGAATCCGTGGGTCTGGATGACATGGTTCGTTCAACGGAACTGTTGCTTGAGATCATTCGATTGCACGCAATGAATCCCTTAAGTTCTAAATAAGTTGTTTGAGGCGGAAGTCTGGGGTCAGAAAGCTAAGGAAAGAGAAAATAGAATAGAGGAAAGAGGAAACAGGAAAGAGGATAGAGGATAGAGGAAAGAGAACGGATAAAAGGGGGGCATTTCTATTTCCTAATTTCTATTTTCTCTTTGCTATTTTCTATTTCCTATTAATTTTTTAACCTCGTACCACCGAAGGCAGGGTGAAGTACTAAATTGGCAATTCAAGTGATATTATGATAGCATATTTCGACTGTTTTTCAGGTATTAGCGGGGATATGACCCTGGGGGCCTTTATAGACCTGGGTGTGCCCGTGAAATGGCTGAAAGAAAATATTAACAGGATTCCACTGACCGGTTTCGATGTGTCTGTGGACAACGTCACTCGGAATGGAATCACGGCCAAAAGCGTTCACGTCAGTGTGGAAAATGACAAAACCTCAAGAGACTATTCTCAAATACGGTCGCTGATAGAGAACAGTCCCTTACCCCGGAATGTGAAACAGATGAGCCATGACATGTTTGAACGGATAGCTGATGCGGAAGCCCATATTCACGGATGTTCCAGAGATCACGTTCATTTTCATGAAGTCGGGGGTATCGATGCGATTGTTGATATCGTAGGTACAGCGCTTTGTATCAATTATTTAGGTATTAAAAAGGTAGTTTCTTCAAGTATTCCTTTAGGAAATGGGTTTGTGATCTGTGCCCATGGAACTCTGCCGGTGCCGGCGCCCGCGACCATTGAAATTCTTAAAGGCGTTCCGGTTTACGGTACAAAAATACCCCATGAACTTGTCACGCCCACGGGTGCGGCCATCATTGTTACCCTGGCGGAGTCCTATGGGGAAATGCCGGATATGATCATTGAAAAGACCGGTTACGGGGCGGGAAAACGTGATATAGAATCAATTCCCAACCTGTTGCGGGTGATGACCGGAACGGAATCTTGCGATGAAACCGCCAAAAGATCGCCTCATCAAAAAGATACCATTGTGGTGTTGGAAACCAGCATTGACGATATGAATCCGGAGGTATTCGGATTCCTTATGGATCGCCTGTTTGAAGAAGGTGCCCTGGATGTTTACTGGATCCCGGTTTTTATGAAGAAAAACAGACCCGGTACACTGGTGCAGGTTCTGTGCCGGAGAAATCGCAAGGACGTTTTGATAGATTGTATTTTATCCGAAACCAGTTCATTGGGCGTAAAATATTATGATGCCCAACGAAGCATGCTTCGCCGTGAATCCGTTATTATGAAAACCGCCTACGGAGAAATCCGGGTAAAACGTATTTTAGAAGCGGGTGGGGGCGTACGGATTGTGCCTGAGTATGAAGTTTGTAAAAAGATAGCTCTTGAAAAGAATCTTCCCATACGGATGGTATACGATACCATTATTAAATCGCTTCACTAATAGGGCAGGGTACTGGCTCAGCAGGCTAAACTCATTTGATCTCGGTGCAGCGGAGCGACGGCGTGTTTCTCTTGGAATCCGACTGACTGTTTGATGGGCTTTAGCACGCGTTAGCCCGAGCCGAATGAAGTTATATCTAAAAAAATCTATGGGATAATTTAGCAACGAATAGTTCTTAATAACTTTTTGAGACCTTTGAAAAATGTTCAATTTCGTTCAAGTTCAAGGAAGGCGATAATTTTAACCACAGGAATACATTGAGTATTTTGAGGATTAAAATTTGAGCCTGACGCAGAAATTGGGCGAAAGGGGACGTTTTGCAAAGGTCTCAATGGTGCGGCTCGGGTTTACGTGTGCTTAAGCACAAGTTTCAGTCGGTTGGAAAGAGATATACGCCGTGGCGGAGCGTTCTCCCGCAAAAAAGTATGCGGGAGCCGCGGTCTCCCCCACTTCTAAGTCATTGAAATGACGAAGCCACTCCGCCAATATCGTTACTCGGGGAAGCACACCCCCTGAATACGTACTTCTCCCTGTATTGGGATTAAAATGCATTTGAACTGACTGCCTCGGAACTTACACTTGACAAAAATGATGCCAAGCTATAGAGACGGGCCATGAATTTAAAACAGAAATCGGTCATGTTTCTTGCGACCGGCTGTTTTATCGGGAACATCCCTTTTGCTCCCGGAACATTTGGATCAATCTTGGGGCTCCCCCTTTGTTTTCTTCTTTGTAAAATCGATTGGCCGGTCGCAGTACTTTTGACCGCAATTTTTGTTTTTTTTGCCATATGGATCGCTCATATGGCCGAGAAAATATTAAATACAGAAGATCCGGGCTGTATCGTCATTGATGAAATTGCCGGTATTTTGGTAACATTTGCAGGGCTTCCTTTTAATATTATCTCCGTTATTTTTGGATTTCTTATTTTCAGAGCTTTGGATATCTGGAAGCCGTATCCGATTCCATGGATGGAAAGACATTTATCCGGGGGTGCCGGCATCGTTATGGATGATGTGGCGGCGGGTATTCTCAGCAATCTGTTATTGAGAGGTATCATTTTTTATTATAATTGATGAATTCCCGGAACGTTGCATTCATAACGTTCAAGGAGCTTGTTTGTAAATTTTGTGCTTTTTGTGGCAAAAAAATGCTAAACCAATTAAGTGTGAAGTGATCTAAAGTGATCTAAAGTGATCTAAAGTGCCTATTTATCCCATCTTCATCGGGGAAGTTAAGGAATACTGACAATTTGTATAGAAGCCGGAGCGCAGCGACTCCTTAACTTTAGCTCAATTCAAACTTTAGCTCACTTGTAACTTTTACGGCTTGTCCGGGTCAGATTTTACAATTTATCGCATTTAAGGTGTTATCTGAACTTGAAGAAAAACAACTCTGCCAAATCTGAAAAAGAAGACGTCCGCACCAAAAAAAAGAGCGGCCTTCGAGAAAATATAGAAGCGATCCTTGTGGCCATCGTTCTGGCCCTGTTTATCCGTGCATTTATTATTCAGGCGTTTAAAATCCCTTCGGGTTCCATGAAGGAGACGCTTTTGATCGGGGACCACATTCTGGTCAATAAATTTATTTACGGTGTCAAAATTCCGCTTTTAGAGACCACGATTATTCCGATAAAAGAACCGAAACGCGGGGATATCGTCGTCTTTAAATTTCCCGAGGACCCCAGCAAGGATTTTATCAAGCGGGTCATCGGCGTTGAAGGAGATGTTATTGAGGTCCGTGACAAAAAGGTTTACGTGAACCACACGCTTCTCAATCATGACTACGGTATTCATACAGACCCGAATATTTTTCCGGCGGCTATACAACCCAGGGATAATTTAGGCCAGGTCGTTGTTCCAGAAGATTCACTTTTTGTCATGGGAGATAACCGGGATCAAAGCTATGACAGCCGGTTTTGGGGGTTTGTGGATTTGAAGGCGGTAAAAGGCAAGGCCTTAATCATATACTGGTCCTGGGACAAGGAAAATTTTGGAGTCAGGTGGCATAGAATCGGGCATGTACTCAAGTAATCATACGGAGTCAGAAGATAGAGGATCAGAAGATCAGAAGGTGAGAAGATCAGAAGGTGAGAAGCGAGGAAAGAGCATGGGCAGAGCCATAAGACTCTGACTTAGGTGAGAGGACCCGTTTTTCAGTATAAAACAAAACAGGTGGTTTATGCAGTTTTCAAAAAAACATATCCTGGATATGGAGTCCCTTTCCGTTGACGAAATTACCTTGATTCTGGACACGGCGGACAGAATGAAGGAGATATCCGAACGGCCCATCAAAAAAGTTCCGACCCTAAGGGGCAAGACCGTGGTTCTTTTTTTTTATGAACCCAGCACCCGAACCCGCACTTCTTTTGATATCGCGGCCAAGCGACTCAGTGCCGACAGTCTTTCCATCTCCGCCAGTTCCAGCAGCATGGTCAAAGGGGAAACCCTGATCGATACCGCGCGAAATCTTGAAGCCATGAATCCTGATGTGATCGTTATACGGCATAGTTCGGCAGGCGCCCCTCATATGCTGGCAAATCTGATCAAACCTTCGATTATCAATGCCGGTGACGGCATGCACGCTCATCCCAGCCAAGCCCTTCTTGATCTGATGACGGTTAGAGAAAATAAAGGAGAAATATCCGGTCTGCGAATTGCCATCATCGGCGATATATCCCACAGCAGGGTTGCGAGATCCAACAGTATCGGGTTTACAAAAATGGGCGCCCACGT
>JASFLX010000156.1:0-7296 GCA_050117895.1 Desulfobacterales bacterium
CAGGGTAACTTCATAACTTCGATGAGGTGACGTGGATATCCTTGAGGTTTGTTCAATAAAAATCTTTCGGTTCTCATCATCTACGAACTCAAAGGGTGTTTTGCCAAGCATCTCATCCTGACGGTATCCAAGCATTTTACAAAGAGACTCGTTAACTTTAATAGTTTTTCGTTCAGGATTTAGCATCCAGCATCCTTCCGATGTGGTTTCAAGAAGGGTTCGGTATTTTATCTCACTCTCCCTTAACGACTTCTCGGCTTGTTTACGCTCGGTAACGTTAACAAGGGCTCCCACAATGGCAATGGTTTGACCATCCCTTACCACCGGCGCCTCATGTACCTCGACCCAAATTTTTCGTCCTTTGATCCCTACGAGTTCCAATTCGTAGGATGACTGGGCCTTGCCGGTCCGGATCGCCTTTTCAGTTAACTCAACCCCAATCTCGTTGATGGGATTATCAGTAGCGAACTCGGTCCAGCGCACCAGCGCTTCTTCCGGCTCGCAGTCAAAGAAATCCCGGGTTTGCGGACTTAGGTAAGTTAGTTTATGTTCTGTGTCGTGGGAGAAAAAAAGATTAGAGCTGTGCTCCACGATGTTCCGCAATTTCTCCTCACTCTTCCGCAACGCCTCTTCACTCTGTTTACGCTTGATGATATCAGAGCTCGCCATTTTATACATAATTAAAACCGATATACCGATGAGAACACACAAAGCCACGGTTATATAGCCAATTGTTCTCATTAAGGGGGCTGAAATACTTTCTGAAATTGATTTCAGTTTGTTTAGATGGATAACATTCCAACCGGGAAGTATGTCAATTTTTTTCTGATATATCATATATTCATTCCCGGATGCGTCTGCGACACGATTCCGCCTCTTCATTTCAAATCCGATCCAGCTCCAGGGTCCGTTTCCAAATTGTCTTGTTTTAGAAATTTCAGACAGTTTTTCATCTGAAATCTCCCAAAAGGATTTGTAACGCCATTCTTTATGGCTTGACATAAATACAATACCATGGGGGTCCGCAATGAGTATATTTTCTCCATGGGCATGACGCTGAAGGGCAACAAGCTCTTTTTCTATGTGTTCAACAGGCGCCTTCACAACGACAACCCCAATGGGGCTATTTTGTCCTTTACTATAAACCGGGTGGCTGTAAAATACCCCTCGCTTTTTCGAAGTCACACCTAATGCCATATATACGAAAGGGCTCCCATGAATAGCCTGCTGAAAATAAGGGCGAAATGAATAATTTTTTCCCACAAAACTGTTGGGGGTATTGCGATTACTCGACGCCAGGGTCAACCCTTCTCGATTCATCACATAAGAGACACTGGCATCCAGGGCGACTTGGAAATGGTCTAAAATAAAGTTTACTTTGGCCAATTTCTCTTCAGTAGGAGTGGACAGAGCCTGTTGCAATTCTTTAAGCCCGGATAGTGCTTTTACCGACTTTAAGTTCTCATTCAGAAATGAGAAGACGCGATTTTTTATACTTTCAGTCTTATAATTTGCCTCTATTTCAGCTTTGTTGAAGGCAGATTTCTTCAAAGATGAATAATAAAGATACCCTCCTGAAGAAAAAGAGAGAAAAGCCAGCAAAGCCAATACCAATAAAATTGTTCGAAGTTTCATCTTGGATTCTCATATAGTTGTATTTGAATTGATATGTTTAATAATCCTGGACTGTTAAAATTCTTTCTATAAATATTTATTAATAGCATCAGAACAATGCAAATGCAATTATTTTAGAGTAAAAGTTAAAGGTAGTACCGTTTGGAAATGGTAAATTTTTCGTTATTTTTCTCTTTTCAAGCAGGATGATTTCAATGTGAATGAGTGAACATGGAAAGGTCTTGACAATATAAGATTTTCAATTAACCACCCCGCCGCAAGCAGCATATGTTCTGCAGATGCTAAAATGGTGACCCAAGGTCATCGGGCTCTGAATTATCCGAGAATACCGGGCCATGAAATTGCCGGAGCATGGGATGCAATTTACGATATTGATACGGTAAAAATCCGGCCGAATACAAAACAACCCGTGGTCGACAACTGCGGCACAGGCATGGACAGTTTCAAGACGTTCAATATCAGTACGGCTGCAGCCATTGTGACTGCGGCCGGCGGTGCGCTGGCCATGGGAGTAATGGATGCTTCGGTTCATGTATTTAACGAAGTACTCACCTTTGAGGAAGCCGGAGTTATTGATAAAGACTAGAAGTGGTTTCAAAACCTTCAATCAGGTTCAAAGTCAAGGCGGAGCGAGGGATTCAAGCGCAGGAATATATTTAATATTTCGAGTATTGAATCCCTCGCTCCAACACAGGAATTGGGCCTGAGGGGAGGTTTTGAAACCACTTCTAATATTTTTCTTGACGCAGCCCCTATGTTTAGTTTAAGTAATCCCTGTTTTGTTCAGATGCTCGATGTTGAGCTTAATAGGGAACCCCGTTAAAATCGGGGACGGGCCCGCCGCTGTAATCCCGCCTTTTTCTGATTTCATGTGGAAAAGGGAACCCTTTTAGCCATTGTGTGCCACTGTTTATATATGAATGGGAAGGTTGCTAAAAGGGCGGGAAAGTCAGAAGACCTGTCTGAACATAAGGCATAACCTTCGTGGACGGGAGGTGCCTTTCTTAGATCTTGAGGATAAAAAAGGGAAATCCCCGGATCGATTCATTTCGGTCCGGGGATTTTTTTTAGTCCCGGACCCTAACTATAACAAATTTTAGGGGAAGGAGGAAAAAATGAAGAAGTATCTACTTGTAATTGTGCTCTGTGCTATTTTCGTGGTACCTGGATTCAGCCGGGCTCAAGGAGAAAAAAAAGATGTTGATTTGATCACCACAATGAAAGAAGTTGTTGTTACTGGTACGAGGACCGAACAGAGTGTTGAGAAAATTCCAGCCAATGTCACGGTGATTTATGAGGAGGATATTGAGAATTCCAACGCAAGAACCGTATCAGACGTCCTTCGCTCTGAAGAAGGAATCGTTGTCAGAGACTGGTTCGGCAATGGAAAGACGGCGCAGGTAGACCTGCGTGGGTTTGGAGAAACAGCCAACGCTAATACCCTGGTCCTTGTGGATGGGCGTCGTGTCAACGAGATCGATCTGAGCGGAACGGATTGGACACAAATCCCTCTTGAGCAGATTCAAAGGATCGAGATAGTTAGGGGAACAGGAACGGTGCTTTATGGCGATAATGCCGTTGGAGGTGTAATCAACATTATCACAAAGACTCCGTCTGAAAAACTCACTTTTTCTGCAGGAAGCACTGCCGGTAGCTATGGACGAAACAAGGAAAAGATGTCTATTAGCGGCCGGGAGGGAAGTATTGCAGCTTCCCTGTTTTCCAGCTATGACTCCACAAACGGGTACAGAGATAACTCAGAATTCAGAACAAAGGATATAGGGGGAAAGATTGTCTTTGATCCGATCGAATTCCTCAGCTTGAACCTGAGCGGGTCTTATCACTCTGACAACTATGGCCTTCCAGGCGATCTATCGGAAGAAGAGATGGATGTTGATCCAGAGGCCAGCAATGAGCCTTTTAATGAAGCGGAGGTCACGGATCAGTATCTCAAGCTGGGAGTTAATATGGATCTGGGGAAATATGGCAACATTGTTACGGATCTGTCTTACAGGGATCGGGAAAACGACCAATGGTTTTTTTATCCTCCGTCTCTTTGGGTGCCATTTCAGACAACATTCGAAAGTGAAACCGAAATAGAAACATGGAGCATTACGCCCAGGTACGTTTGGGATGGTAGAATCTTTAACCATGAAAACACATTTATCGCCGGAGTAGATATCTATTCTTCCCAATATGATCAGAAAACATTTTCAGGAATTGTGGGTTCACCGCCTCCATCCGGGCTTACCGACATTGACAAGGACAGCCTGGGATTTTATTTCAATAATGAGTTAACCGTATTGGAAAATCTTTTTCTGTCCCTAGGCGCTCGACGTGAACGAGTTCAGTACGAACTCAATCAGGAAGACCTCACAGGTTTTTTTGCCCCCCTTGACGAGACTGTGACGGAGCGCGAAAATGCTTACAGCGCAGGGCTAACTTTTCAGTACAGTGGTAAATCCTCTGTTTTCTTGCGGGCCAACCGAAGCTTGCGCTTCCCTCTGACGGACGAACTTGTAATCTGGGACTTGTCGGCTTTGCGGATTGACGTGAATACAGACCTCAAACCTCAAACCGGAAAACATTATGAGGCAGGGATAAGGCATTACTTTACGCCAAATATCCAGGGAAATATCACCCTGTTTCGTGCTGAAATCAAAGACGAAATCTTTTTTAACGCCGCTACATTCACTAACACGAATCATCCTGAAACACTTCACCAGGGTATCGAGATCGGAAGCAAAATTGAACTCTTCAACAAATTAACTTTCTTTGGCAACTACACCTATGAAAAGGCTGAGTTTGAGAAGGCGCCTTTCAAAGGAAATGAAATTCCTGCTGTGCCGGAACACAAGGCGAATCTGGGATTCAGAATCCATGACGTGATTCCAGGCCTTATTTTCTCGGCAGATTACAACTATATTGGATCCAGTTTCCTCATCAGTGACCAGGCCAATCAATTGAAAAAACTGGACAAATATTACACAGTAAATACAAGACTCTCTTATGCGTGGAAGTGCCTCAAAGGCTTTGTCGGGGCAAACAATCTTACAGACCAAGAATATTCCCAATATGCGGTTGCAGGCGGAGGTGGAACAACGCGCAATTTCTATCCCGCACCGGAAAGAAACTGGATTGCAGGGCTTGAAATCGTGTTCCCAATACGCTAAACATTGCTTTTTCGAGGAATCGTATATTCAGGTTTGTCAGATGCCGTCCGTGGGCTGTTATATTTTATGACTGCCAAAATATATTGAACAGGGGAAGGAAAGAATTATGCTGAATATTTTCATGAAAGGCGGGCCGGTCATGTATCCGCTTTTGGCCTGTTCCATCATCGTATTGACCGTAATTATTGAGCGGATTTTTTTCTGGATCGGCACAGATATGCACCGGAACAAACTGCTTGTGGATGAAGTTCTTGAGCTGTGCCGAGACGGGGACTGGGAGTCGGTAAGAATAAAGACCAAGGCTTCCAAAGATTATGTTATTAAAATTCTTATCACCGGCATTCTTCATCGAGAGTTTTCTATGGTAAAAGCTATGGAATCGGCCGCTGCCGAACAGATCAAGCGAATGCGCAAATATATGGGAATTATAGACACCATGATTACCGTGGCGCCACTTCTGGGTATTTTTGGCACGGTCATCGGAATCATTCTTTCCTTTGAAGCGCTGGGCTCAGCGGGCATCGAACATCCGCAGGTTGTTACTGAAGGAATTGCACAGGCCCTAATCACCACTGCCACCGGCCTGGGCATTGCGATTCTTTCGGTCTTTCCCTACAATTATTTCAATTCACGAGTTGAAAAGTCTGCGCTTGCCATAGAAAAATATGCAACAAGCCTCGAAATCGTGTATGAAAAACTGGTCATCAATAACGTGAAACAAAAAGGGGATCAAAAATGAAAGTCGATTTTCAGACAGGCAAAAAAGTCCGCATTGAAATGCTTCCCCTGATCGACATCGTATTTTTGCTCCTTGTATTTTTTATCTATGCAATGCTTTCCATGGCCGTGCATCGCGGGTTGCCGATTTTGCTTCCCACGTCCTCATCCGCCGATATAGATAAATCATTGGTGTTTTCCGTGACCGTAAAATCGGACGGAACCCTATATGTTGACAAAGAACAAATTAATTTTAACGATCTGGCAGCAGTTTTGAAAAAAAAAACCGGAACCGGTAACGATCCCGGCGTTTTGCTTTTTGCCGAGCGCAGCCTTTCATATCAGAATCTTTTCCGGGTGCTGGACCAGATCAGAATGGCGGATATCCATCGAATTTCCCTTCAGGCAGATGTTGAGCAGTGAAACGAATAATAATAGCGGCCATACTCGCTCTGGGTATACACGGATTTCTCCTGGGATTGAAGTTTGATCTACTCCAAAGAATGCCCAGTAAAAAGCCGAAACTTAGAGTTATGAACTTGAGTTTGGTCCTCAGGCAACCCAGAATGACCACACCCAAGGCTGCTCCCATCAAGCCGAAAGTCAAAACGAAAAAACATCCTGTTGCCCAAAAAATAAAAAAAAAGCCAAAGCATTTTCCTAAACCCAAACCCAAAAAAGTCATTAAAGAGGTTATCCAAAAAGCGGAAAAGGACCGATCAAAAGAAATTCCTGAAAAAACCGTTGATATGCCCAAAACTCCGGATCTGCCTGAACAGACTCAAAGAGAATCGGTTTCTAAAGAGACTGACACAGAGGGCGAAACTTTGTCTGTAAAACAGACCATACGTGAGGCAAGGCCTCTTTATCGATCAAATCCACCTCCCAAATATCCTGCAGTGGCCAGAAGAAGAGGATTTCAGGGTAACGTAGTCCTTGAAGTTCTGGTGGGTCCAGTTGGAAATGTAATTGATTTGCATGTATTGTCTTCCAGCGGATACCCGATTTTGGACAGGGCCGCGAAATCTTCGGTAAAAAACTGGACCTTCGTACCCGGAATGAGAGGGCAACAAAAAGTTGAGATGTGGGTTAGAGTTCCCATACGATTTGAACTCAAATAGTGTCCATCCCTAAATGGTCTTTTTGCCCAATCTCTGCGTTATGCTCAAAAAATAATCCTCGGAATATCAACTATATGCCTTATGTAATATTTCGAGTATTGAATCCCTCGGTCCAACACAGAAATTGGGCCTGAGGGGAGGTTTTGAAACCACTTCTATTCCCATTTAAACTTCACGCCTCCCATGATCCAGCGGTCGGGCATGGGGGTAAAGCCGGACTCAATATAGTTTTCGTTAAAAAGATTTGTGGCCTCAAGAAAGATGTCATAATTTGAAAGTGTATAGGTCAGGCGGGTATCAACAACCGTATAGCTATCACCGGCCATGCGTTTTCCATACCTTGTTTTTATGACGTGCTTCAATGAAGGAAGCCATGTGAACACCATGGACCCGTTAACCTGATGCCGGAGGTAATCCAATACATATTTTGATTCCATTCCCCGTGTATGCCGGTCAGAATCAAGATAAGTATATGCAATACCTAAAGATGAGAGCCATTTGATGTTGAAAAAAGATTGCGGGTAAAGGGTAACCCCAACCTCCCCTCCTTTTGTCCGTACGGTTGCAATGTTTGTTGCTTGCCAGGCCGTTTCTCCGGGTCGTCGCGACCAATCAATAACATCTTCCGAATCACGATAAAACAGGCTGAA
>JASFLX010000157.1:0-7294 GCA_050117895.1 Desulfobacterales bacterium
GTGATGGCCTGAAGAAGCATCATGCCGTTGGCTTTGAGTAACCGGCTGCAGATTTGAAAAAAAGTATCCAGATACTGATGGCCCACCGCTTCGACCATTTCAATGGAGACCAATTTGTCAAATTTGCCGCCAAGATGTCGATAATCCTTGCGAAGCAATTTGATTCGATGGGACAAACCGGATGCCGCAATGCGTTTTTTAGCCAAAGTATACTGTTCATTGGAAATGGTTGTGGTTGTCACGCGACATCCGTAATTTTTAGCCGCATGAATGGAAAAACCGCCCCATCCGCCGCCGATTTCCATAACATGGTCACCGGGATGAAGCTGGAGTTTACGGCAGATTCGATCGTATTTGGCTATGGAAGCGTCTTCCAGCGTAGTGTTTTCGTGCTCAAAGACGCCGCAGGAGTAGGTCAATGTTTCATCCAAAAAAAGCCGATAAAAATCGTTTCCCAGGTCGTAATGGGCAACAATATTCTCTTTGCTGCCTTTCAAGGTATTGCGTCGAAAATAGTGATACAATTTATGAACAGAATTGCAGATCCAAGACCATCCCTTGTCCATTTTTTCCATCAGTTGTCGATTCAAAATCACCAGGCGTATGACATGGGTCAGATGGGATGTTGACCATAGCCCGTCCATATAGGCTTCGGCGGAACCCAGGCTGCCGCCGAACACGGTGCTCGTATAAAATCGTGGATGATGCACATGAATGGTCGCCTGCAAAGAAACCCCTTTTGATGATTGGCCAAATGGGTACTGCTGATTTTTTTCGATCAGGATCAGTGTTCCGATCTTAAAATCTTTCATCAGCGCGAAAAAAAGTTTACGGGAGAGTCTGTCGATAATGGTTTCCCGAAGGTATTCCAGGGCAGATACTTTATATGGCATGAATGTTTCTGTCATGTGTCATCTCCTCTTTTCGGCAGTAATCTTTTTTTTGGGATGCGTAAAAAACGGGGTGTTTTTCAGCAACAGACGCAGTGCCTGAAAATAGATCATTGTGGTCACCTTCATCGTCATTAAGGGGTATCTCATCAGCACGCGGGTGAGTTCTTTACGGCTGATGGGCCGCCTTTTCAGCATCAGACTGGCATCGAACAATTTTTTACCTTTTTCCATATCGATCATATGAACGCGAATAATTTCGCCGGGCACACGAAATCGCCAATCGTAATGGATATCCATATCAATAAACGGTGACACATGAAAAATCTTTTTGAAACGGTAGCGACGCCAATGATCAACGGGGTGTTCATTGTGCGTATCACCGAGCACATAACAATGGTGCTCCCCCCAGGGGGTATTGTGGATTTCAACCACAATGGTTTCAACCGTGAGATCGGAAGCGTCGTAGCAGTAAAAAAAGCTGGCCGGATTGAAGCAATATCCAAAATATCTCAAGTGGGTCAGCAGACGAATCGGCCCGGCCGGTCGGTTTCCGAGGTTCGTTTGAACAAGATCCCGAACAGCGGTATCCATGGGTATGGAAGGATCACCAAAATGATCTTTCCGGCGAAAATAAGCCATGTTGAATCGTTGGTAGGACCACAGGGGGTGGATATCGAAAAGTGTGGGGAGTTCCTCCAGATCGAGGTACATAAAAAACAGCGGGTATTGGAACATGTTCGGCCGGGGCCTGAAGCGCCGATGTCTTACAGCGCCTTCATATATAGAACTCATTATCATGACAATGTTTTCCCGAAATGTTTGCAAACCGACAGGGCACTGTTCACGCCGTCCTCATGAAATCCATACCCCCAGTAGGCTCCGCAGAAATAGGTCCGATTTTTTCCGTTTAATTCTTCCTGTTTTCGACGTGCGCTTAAACTGTTTGGATCGTAGACCGGATGATGGTAAATGATGCGTTGAATCATACGGTCCGTGCGAATCTTCTCCGGCATGTTTAAGGTGACACAGAACGTTTCCGTCGCCTCCAGGCTTTGTAGAATATTCATATTATAAGTCAGGGCAACTCGCCCTTTCTCTTCTTTGGGAATATGGTAGTTCCAACTGGCCCAGGCCGTTCTTTTGGGAGGGAGGAGTGATGTGTCGGTGTGCAAAACAGCCAGGTTTTCCTGGTAGGGAATGGCGCCCAAAACCTCTCTTTCCAGGTCCGAAGGATCCGCCAGCATGCGGAGCGCCTGATCGCTGTGAGCGGCGATGACCACCTGATCGAACGAAGCCGTGTCTCCTCCCGTTGTGGTGATTTCCACTTTTTCCGGATATCTTTTGACGGATGTCACCGGCGAGTTCAGGCGAATCCGGTCTTTATAGGGCCGGGTTAAGGGACCGATATATTGCCTCGAACCCCCTTTGATAACCAGCCATTGCGGCTGATGACGCACGTTCAAAAAACCATGGTTGTTAAAAAATTCTACCAAATACCGTGCTGGAAACTGTCTGAACTGAAAGGGATCCGCCGACCAAATGGCTCCGCCCATGGGAATAATGAAATGTTCAATGAAACGATGACTGTAGTTCTTTTGTTCCAGATAGGACTCAAGGGTGATGCGGTAATCATCGGATCGAATGAGTTCCAACGCTTCACGCCGGAATCGAAGCGCATCCCAAAGCATCCGGAAAAATGACGGACGGAAAAGATTTTTTCGCTGAACAAATAGTGCGTTCAAGGTGCTGGGGGAAAAAACCAGCCCCGTCCGATCGCATTGAACGCTGAAACTCATGTTCGACGGTTGCCAGGCCACCCCGAGTAACCGCATCAATCGGATAAAATTCGGGTAGGTCTTTTCATTGAATACGATGAAACCGGTATCCACCGGATAGGTAATACCCCGAATGGGCACATCGATGGTGTGGGTATGTCCTCCGATGGTGTTATTGGCCTCATACAGAACAATATTGTGGCCTTGACTGAGCAAATATGCGGATACCATGCCGGATATGCCGGACCCGATGACTGCAATTCGCATAGGTTTTTATCCTTTTTACATGTAATCCAAGACGATTTATTAAAAGATTTATTTTGTTTTCAATTTTTTCAATACGTTCGTTAGTTGAATCACATGTCTGCGCTCTTCCCGGATGATCTCTTCAATCCGATCCTGTCCGGACCGAACCGGTATCAAATCTTTGATCCCCAAATAAAAAAGAATGGTGTCCTTCTCAAGACCCACAGCGGTTTGGAGAATTTCCTCGAGGGTCTCATCACCGGTGAGGGCATCGGCAGCAGAAGGGCTCCCTTCTCCACCCATGGTGTCCGCCATTGCGGCAAGATACTGAGACACTTCATCATAGGGGTCGAACACCTTCGGGTCTTTTTCCTTTTGCTTAAGGGTCGTTCGCATGTCGGTAAATATCTTTTTGTGCTGATCTTCCATGTTGGCAAGGCCTTCCAAAAACTTTTTATTTTCGGTATCGGATTGCAAGCTTGCGCCCTTACGGTAAAAGGCAGCAGCATTGTTTTCAATGCGGATTGCCATTTCAAAAATTTCATCTGCGTTAAATACAATGGCCATTTTGTTTCCTCCTTTTTTAACTCTCGTTCCAGCGAACAATTCGGTGTGTTATCGACAACCGTTAAATTGAGCCATGAAGGTGTAATGGTTGAGAGATTCTCAGGGGTTGAGAAAAATTCCCATGACTCGGATATTGAAATCGGAATCACTTGTCTTCGATGGATTCGATGCAGTTTCATCTTGTTCCGCCGGTAATCTATACCTGAGACACTTTTTCCTAAAAGATCTCCTTTAATGCCAGCAAGGTTTCAATCGATGGATTATCGGAAGGGTCTTTTGAATAGTACGCATACCGAATATTTCCGGAGGTGTCTATCAAAAACACACCGGGCATCTGCATAACATCATCCCGTGGTACTCCCGGTAAGTGTCCCCGTGACAAGGCTTTCAATCCTTTCAACAAAAAGGCGGGTGATGCCATCCGGGCAACGGAACTTCTCCCCAGACCATATGTTTGATACAGCTTTTTTTCGGGATCGCAGATGATGGGAAATGATATATTAAATTGCTTTTTAAACGCTTCCGCCCGATCGAAAGTTCCCAGACCCACGAGAACCACCCGAAACCCATTGTCCTCAAACTGTTCTTTGGAGCGCTGCAACTGCACCGCTTGCTCGCGGCAAAAGGGTCAGCCAAAGTGTCTTAAAAACACAAGAAACAGGGGGCGGTTTTTCCATAACTCGCTGAGACTGCGTTGGGTCCCGTCGGAAAACGTTACCCGGGCATCTATAGCTTTTTCATATGTTTCTGCTGCGGTCATTTTCAATTTCCTTTAAGCCAAGCCAAGCGTTTCAAATGTTAAAAAAAGACCAAATATCCATGGTTTGAATGCGATTTGTATCAAAAACTTACGAGAACCCTAGAAGCCATCTCAAAAATAGGATTTTGGTTCAAGGTCAAGGCGGGACCGAGTTTCAACCCACAGGCATACTCAAGTATGTCGAGGACTTGAAACGAGGGCCTAACACAAAGATTGGGGAAAAAGACTTTTTTGAGATAACTTCTAATCAGGGACATTCGATGGATACACCTTTCTTTTTCAGGTCTTCAAGTATCTCATTGAGTTGGGATTTTTCACAATCTTCAATGTGGTACACATCTTTTACGCCGTCTTTGAACAGCAATACAAAATGGCCGTTCTCATCCAAATAGGCCTTGTGAATATAATCATCGTCAAGCCAGGGAGAGAGTGATTTTATGAAATCGGACAAATGACATGTTTTCATTGGACACCTCATATCTTCCAGAGTTTTCTGAAATACTAAGTAGTGCCTGAATGAAAACCCTGGTTTTCGTTCGGGCACTAAGCAGGTTTTAAAAAAAGAACCTTTGAAATGGGGTTGAAATAATACTATATCCTATTTCCACCAAAAGACAAAGCCAAAAAGGAACAGGTCTTTTTGTTTATCGCATATAAGAGTTCCCTTGACTTGATATCGTATCATAAATACATTTGTTTCTGCCACTGAATCGTAAAGGATATTGAACATGTTAAATCCATCAAAAGTAATGGAATCGATATCCGTCAAATTAAATCAAAATTTGATACCCGACCAGATCCAACGTCTTGAACAACAAATCGAATTTATGATTGAAATCGATAAGCTCAAGCAAATATCTCGAAAAACGATTTTGACGGATCGATCCCGAGAGGAAAATTCGGCGGAGCACTCCTGGCATATTGCAATGGCGGTATTTCTATTTTCAGAATATGCACAGGATCAGGGAATTGATTGGTATCGGGTGATCAAAATGCTGCTGGTGCATGACCTGGTGGAAATCGATGCCGGTGATACGTATTGTTATGATCGTCAGGGGCGTCAAGATCAAGCCCGACGGGAGGAGAAGGCGGCCAAACGAATTTTCGAAATCCTCCCTCCGGACCAGTCTCGATCTTTTCGTGCGTTATGGGATGAGTTTGAAAACAGGGAAACTCCCGAATCAAGATATGCAAATGCCCTGGATCGCTTTCAACCGTTTTTGCAAAATTATGTTACTGAGGGTCAAGTCTGGCGGGAAAATAACATAACCCGCCGTCAGGTGATGGAAAGAATGCAGCCGGTGTTTGACGGGGCTCCTCTGTTGTGGAATCTCGTTAAACTATTCATCGATGATGCGGTTCAGGAAAAATATCTGGCGGGATAGCACCGATGGCAAAACATAATAACAGACCGGTTATCCATGCCCGACATCTCACGCGGATCTATAAATTGGGTGACAGCGAAGTGATCGGCATCAATGATATCGGCCTCGATATTGCTGCCGGCGAGTTGGTGGTGCTCAAGGGCAACAGCGGCTCGGGCAAGAGCACCCTTTTGTCGCTTATCGCCGGTCTGGATCACCCCACCCGTGGCTATCTGAATGTTGCCGATCACGATCTCACCCAGGCGACGTCCTCCGATCTCACGCATTTCCGGCGTGAGATCGTGGGAATGGTCTTTCAGTCTTTCAATTTAATGCCCACCTTGAACGTACTGGAAAATGTCTGCCTGCCGGGATTGCTGGCGGGAAAACCTGTGGATCAGGTGACGTCCAAAGCCATGGAACTCATTGACTGGATGGGTCTTTCGACCCGACGGAACCATTTGCCGGCCCAGCTTTCCGGTGGAGAAATGCAACGTACGGCAATTGCCAGGGCACTGATCAATGATCCGGATATCATTTTGGCCGATGAGCCCACGGGGAACCTGGACAGTCGAAACGGCCAAATGGTGGTGGAGCTGTTTGCGGAATTGAACCGTAACTGGAACCGAACCGTGATCATCGCCACCCACAGCGATATTGCCGATTCACTGGCATCCATGACCATCTGCCTGAAAGACGGAGCAATTACCGATCAAACATGCGACATTTAAGCTTTTTTATTCGATTTTTCATTTGGTTCAGTCTGCGAAACATGAAAAAGCATTTGGGTCGAGCACTGACGGTGCTTTTGGGGATCGCGTTGGGCGCCGCAGTTTTTACCAGTGTGAGACTTTCCATTCATGCGGCGCTGGATTCGTTCACCCGAAGTATGGACGTGATTGCCGGCAGTGCAGATCGGGTAGTGGTCCAACCCGGGGGTCGTGTGCCCGAAGCATGGGTGGCCAAACTTATTCGGTTTCCCGCCGTCCGCGAAGTTTCACCGGTTTTGACCACATATGTCCGTTTGGCCGATAAAAAATCCGAACCGTTTCTATTGATCGGTATTGATCCGATTATGGATCGGAGTTTTCGCAAATGGCAACTCTCCGAACTCGCGCAAGAAGATGTCAGAAGCTGGATTGATCTGCTCAAAAGACCCTATACCCTGATCATTGGAAAGTCTCTGGCCGAAAAATACACGGTTCATCCCGGCGATCACCTCTTTATCGAGCATACCCGGCAAACCGCCTTTTTTAACATTGTCGGAATCCTCTCACACGGCGGTTTGGCCGCGGCCCAAGGCGGGATGATCGCTATAACCGACATCGCCACCTTTCAGGAGCTTACAAAACTTTATGGATGGGTGGATCGCATTGATATAAAAATGGATCCCCATGCCACATCCAAAGATCTCGATGATATTCGAAAAAATCTGCCCGATAATTTTCAGCTGGGAGTTCCATCTGCTGCAAAAGAGAGCGGGCAAGGATTGATTCGCGCGTATCAGCTCAATCTTTCGATTCTAAGTTTTGCCTCATTGTTTGTGGGGATGTTTCTGGTATACAGCCTGGTGGCGCTGAACGCCGCTTCCCGGCGTCACGAATTGGCCGTGTTGCGCGCTACCGGTGCATCGCCTCGTTTGCTGTTCCTGGTGTTTTTGGCGGAAGGAGCGATGTTTGGAGTAATCGG
>JASFLX010000158.1:0-7240 GCA_050117895.1 Desulfobacterales bacterium
GTTCGAGGTTCCCCGGTTAAATTCGCTCAGCTCGTCTTCTACGAAGAATTTAACGGGGCAGGCAGAGGTTCAGGAGTCAGGTTTTCGGTTTCAGGAGTCGGGTCTCAGGTTCAGTTGAGAGATTTGTTACTGTTAAGTATTTTATATTCTGCTATGTCAAGGAAATCAATCCGCCGAAAGTATGAAATTGGTTCATAAATTAGTATGAAAAAGATTACGAGAAGTGTAAGAAAAAAGTAGTACTATCTAGATGGAGAGTAATACTTTTTTCTTAAGGGTCTCAGGGTTCAGGAGCTCAAAACTTAAGTTTATGAATAAAGGGCTCCTAAATTCAAGGTTAAGCGTTAAAAGGTTCAGAAGATATTTTATCTGTGTCTACAAATTCTGAGCCGCCCAGAGGGCTGCCTGGACACGATTGGGGACCTTGATTTTTTTAAATATTCTGTAAAGATGGGTTTTTACGGTGTGAGGACTGATGCAAAGCCTGTCGGCAATTTCGTCATTTGTTGCGCCTACGGCAACCAGAGCAAGTATCTCGATTTGTCTTTCGCTAAGGTCTTTTATTTGACTTTTCGAAGAGTTGTCATTGCCGGTACCTTCAAAAATGCATTTGGTCATCATATCTCTGGAAAACCACAATTTTCCGTCAATGACTGTCCGCACCCCTTTCATGAACACATCCAATGGATCATTCTCATAGAAAAAACCATGTATTCCTTCCAGTACGAATTTCTTTTCAAATTCAAGGTCGGAAGGCACATTAAAAAGGACGCTGGTTTTTGCTGATGGATTCCGCATGGCCCAGGCTCTTAATTCGGTAATAAGACTTTTGAAATTATTCCCCTGGCAGTCCCAGAAAAGGAGTTTCGGCCGGCCATTGGTTTTTGGATTGTCTGTTGGAATATGATTGACATTTTCCGCCACAAAGCATGAGTCTCCGGTTTGTCGTTCCAGGTATGAGGCCATCAGTTCATTTTCCAGCCTTCTGGTTCCGACAATATAAAATGCCATGCCATTGGATGAAGGAAGGCTTTTTTGCTTTTTGGATGTTGCCAGGGTCATGATCTTAAAAGCGGATCTGCCGCTCGAAAAAAAGTGAGTTCATATGCTCTTAGACTAAAATGCCAACAATAATCCCTCATCGTACCTGGGAACAGATGGATTTAGATTCCGTGTTTCAACTTTATTTGGGAGCAAGAAATTTCTCAATGTTTCGTAAGGTTGAGCGCCAACCAGAGCTTGATGGTTACATAAAAAGGTTGGAACTTCTGCTACGCTCAATTCGTAAGATCGTTTCCAGTCCGAATCAATCGCTTCCCTGTAAGTTCTGTCTCGAATAATCTTTTGGGCGTCTTTGCCGTTTAAATTGACAGATTCAGCGAGTTTTACAAGGACATGGGTTTTACCAATGTGCTCTTCTTTTACGAAATATGCTCGAAACAATGCCTTGTGAAATTCATAACCTTTGCCTTTGGATTCCGCCCATTTACCCAATTCCTGAGCCAAGCGACTGTTGTACATATTTTTGGGTTCACCGAAAGGCAGTCCTAATCTATTCGCAATTCGGTTTAGAATTGTCATCATTTTGCTGACATCCACATTTTTATCTGCAAACAGTGTTTCGAGTTTTAGACCTTTCTCCGGTGTTTCCGGATACAGTGGAAATGCTGTCCATCGAATATCAATGTCAAACTCTTTTTGTAACTGTTCAATACACCCGGTAATGAAATAGCACCAGGGGCAAACATAGTCATAAAATATCTCGAGTTCAGTCATAATTATTCCATATGATTATGGTGATGAGTGATGCTGCATCAGGTATGGTCCGACATCAAGGTGTCCAACCACCGGCCAAGCAGAGAGTTTCCACCATTGGTCGCACTTCAGACACTGGAATAAGAGCACCGATCCTCCTGCGCCATCTGATCTTCGCCCTTCAAAAATCAGATGCTTGTGAGGTTTAATCATATCATTTATATGAGGTAGGGGATCAACAGCACCATTCGTGTAGTTCCATTCCTTTACACGCTTTTCAAATTGCTCGCAATCTTGACAAATTTTCACGATCAACCTCCTACAACTCGGAAGTCTTTTTATCTAAGTCGTAGCAATTACAGCAGGCAACAAGATACTTACCAGAACCGTGCTCAAGTAAAAAGCCACCGTTTAATCCAAATCCTCCGGACGTAAGTGTTATGTATAATATAATCTCATTCCCACAGATTGAACATTTACAATTTAAAGTGACGGTGGATTTTATAGGTCTATCTTCAAATAATTTTTTTAAAGCCTGTATCTCTATAATGCTGGAATCTTCCTGTTGAAACCATTCATCATAATTCATGGTTGTAAGAGATTCCATCGTTTATACCTCCTGACGGTTTCACAACTCCGTCTAAGAATGCAACTCTTAAACTGTTAAATATTTTTTTAAATAGGATCTTATTACAATAAAAAAAGTGTTTATGAGAAGGGGAGATTGTCGGCAAAATCACCCCTTCCCACGGATTAAGGAGGTATACCAGGTTCCGGCAGATTGAACCTGTACTGAGTTTTGTTAACTTTATGAAAAATATTCAGCAAATACTATGCCAATGTTGCAGCACACGAAAAAATCGATTTAACTATATGATATCACTTTAAATAAATATAAAGTTCCGATTCCTATCTTATAATAAATTTTCCCGCCATGTTTATATTTAACTATATTGCTGATATATCATTAATTAATTTATATTTCGTCAATATCGCAGATGGATACGCTATCATTAATTTGATATGAAATTGAACTGGATGGACATGGCTTTAGGGTTTTTCCATTACCGTTTACCGAAATGTCTTCCTTGATTTTTTATCAATATTACGATATTTAATTATAGTCGTTATATTTCAATAGCTAACGTATGGAGAATTCTACCCCGCTGAAAGCGAGAATAACATATTTTTTTTATTCGATTTTATAAAAGACTTGAGGAGCGGAGCGACATCATTATTCGACGTTCAATGTTGGACGTTCGATGTTCGATGTTCAGTCTGTTCGATGTTGGACGTTCATCTTTCAAAAAACTTAGCCTTTATGGGGCAAAGCCTTTAATGGCAGGGGTGTATGATGACTGAGTTTGATTTGGATTTCTATAAAGTGCTCTTTGAAGAGCTCGATCCTGAAAATTTAAGGAAGCGATTTTTAAAATTGCTTTTGAAAATTCAGAATGTAGAGCGTGGATCTATCTGGATCAAGCAATAAAAACGGTATGTGTGTATAGAATCTTTGGGAAGTCCCACAGATAAAGATATCATCAAAGGATTCAGCATGAGTGTGGATCGGCCCAGCATTGTTGGCTGGGTCATGGAAAACGCTGAAATGACGGTTGCAGAGGCCGGCAAGGACCCTCGTCATCATAAAGAATTTGAAAAGGGAATGAAATTAAAGAGTCATTTGATTTTTGCTTTTCCATTAATTTTGAGAGACGGCCAGGTTTACGGAGTTGTCCAGCTCATTGATACCAACCCATCCAGTGATCCTCTGAATGTTGACAAGAAATACATCGAACTTCTCAAGGGCATCGTGGATATGGGGGCCACGGCCTTAAGCAATGCCTTGTATTTTTCACAGCAGGTTGAAAAAAATCTTGAACTTGAACAGATCCTGGCCGGGATGCAAAGTGATGCTCAAATCATCGGTCAAAGCCGCCCGTTTATTGACGTGATGAAACAGGTCCGCGATTATGCCGTAACCGACTTTCCCGTGTTGATTACCGGTGAAAGCGGAACCGGTAAAGATCTTGTTGCCATGGCATTGCACAATCTCAGTCCTCGCAAAGATAAACCGTTTGTTGTGCAAAATTGCAGCGCCATCCCGGATATGCTCTTGGAAAGTGAACTCTTCGGATATAAAAAAGGCGCTTTTACCGGGGCAACGGAGGACAAAATCGGTCTTTTGAAAGCCGCAGACGGCGGAACCGTTTTTTTAGACGAAATCGGAGATATGTCTTTACGCCTTCAGTCGCGTTTATTAAGGGTGATCCAAAACAGCGAAATTAAGCCCCTGGGAGATGCCAAGACATACAAAATCAGCCTGAGAATTATTTCTGCCTCCAACAAAGATTTAATCCAGGCAATTTCCGAAAAAGAGTTCAGAGAAGATCTGTTCTATCGTCTCAATGTTCTTCCCATTCACCTCCCCCCGCTGAGGGAGCGAAAAATAGACATCCCGCTTTTGCTGAATTATTTTCTCAAGAAAGAAGCTTTTAAATTGGGGATCTCTCAGAAAAGAATTTCAAAAAAAGCCCTGCAGTATCTGGAAGACTACCAATGGGAAGGAAATATTCGGGAGCTTGAAAATTTCGTCAAGTATATTCTCAGCACCGTTGACAATGATGTTGTGGGTGTTAATGAGTTGCCGGATCATTTTAAAAAGGAGCTTTACCAAAGGAATGCCGGAAACCCATTTTCTTTTCCTGAAGAACCCATGTTTTCAGCCAATAATCTCTCTCCGGCATCGGTTGAATCTCCATTCGCCGGGTATTCTTGGGAAGATCTTGAAAAAGATTATGTCCTCTATCTCCTTAATAAAAACAGATGGAACATAACGCGTGCCGCTCGCGATGCCAAAATTAACCGATCAACGTTTGATTCAAGAATGAAAAGACTTGGGATTAATAAAAGGTAGAATGCCCTTATCTCCAAACAGGTCAAACAATATTCCGTTAAAAGACAGCGAAGCTTTTCTTTAAATCGGCGAAACATGCACCCAATAAGAAAATCCAAAATTCGAATATCGAAATAACAAACAAATTTCGAATTTCAGAACAAAGAGTCATATTTTTTTTAAGATAAATTCTTCGTTGCTAAGTATCTAATTGCATCATTTTTCCAGCGCTATTGAGCAAGATTATCAGCGATTCTGGGTCACAAAACGCTGGGGAACAGCTTTATTCCTGATGTCTGACAAATGAACGAATCAAGCTCGTGATAAATCTAATCTATTGGTAACGTTCAAAAGTTATGGCAACAAATAGTTCTTGAAAAATAAACACGGTCTCCTTCATTTAGGGTTTTATAACCAGTAAAACCTTTAGAGAAGAGAGACCGTGATGGAACATGAAATTCATATTACACTTCGGTATCATTTTGCAATAGGCAAAGTAACCCTAAACGAGATTGTATATCAATTACAAAAAATTCGGAATCCCCTAATGCTGGAGATTTTGACACAGATTCTACGAAACTATGATGATCTTATTTCTGAGCGTTTGAGCACTGTTCAGAGCAACCCCCCAAGCAAGGCGCGTAAGGGGCTTGGGCGCCATATTCGAAAAGGTGATCCTGACAACCGTTTTTGTCATGGCCGACGAATTCGAAAGCGGGGGTACCGTAACCACCCAAGAACGATCTCTACCGTTTTTGGCAAACTTAAATTGCCCATTCGGGTGGCCGAGTGCCAAACTTGCGGTGCTCGATATTCACCATTATTAGATGCCCTAAAGATGATGCCGTATAGCCGTAAAGAAAGTAATTTTGAGCACGAAGTCATTGAAGCTGTGATTGACACCAACTATCGACGGCTTGTCCAAGGTAGATCCATCGACATCTCCCTTGGTGGCATTCATAACCTGGTGGTTGGAAGCGATATTGATCAATTGGATGAAATCGCTGTTGACGTTGATGACCTGTCGGCCATCATGGCAGATGGAACCGGCTACAAACAGCAAAAAGGTAAGAAAGGAGAATTACGATCAGTCATCGGCGTTACCACAACCGGCCAAGTAGAACCATTAGGCACCTTTGCCAATACCCAGTGGAGTGAAATCGAGCAAATTATCAAAGAGCGATTTAAAGAAACTAAGGCTTCCGGCATTCCATTTATTTACGACGGAGAACCGGGGTTGGATAATTTTTTGTCAGAAGTTGCCAAATCACAGCGCTGTGCTTGGCACGGTCCGAGAGGATTATACCATTCCTTATGGGAAGATGGGCTGAAGAAAAAAGACAGTCAGCCTCAAATTAACAACCTCAAGCATCTTATTGGAATAGAACTGCCGCAAACCGATTACGAACTTATCAAAGATCAAGACAGACAGGCTGTCGAACAAAAATATCAATCGAGCAAAACCGAGATCAGCGAACTGATAAATGTTTTTAGAAAAAAAGGTTATCATCATGGCGCTGCATATCTGGAGAGCCTTTCACAGCGTATATTTACCAATGTAGAAATCTGGCTAAAAACCGGCGTTATAGCGCCCAAAACAATTTCTCTTTTAGAACGGATTTTTCGAGAAATCGGTCGCCGTATTAAACGTATTGCTTGGGGTTGGTCCGATAAAACAGTATCTAAATTATCCCATATGATCATTTTGAAAAAATACTCTAAAGAGAAATGGAAAAAATACTGGAAACAAAAACTTGGTATTGAAGGAAACTTCAGCATTCGTATCCTTTCTGCTGAAACCCTTCCATGCCATAACTTTTGAACGTTACCAATGAATTAAGAGGTGTTATGATGAGCGACAAGTACATTAAAACCCCATCTGTAAGGAAAATATTATGGGTCATCTTTTTCTCCGTGTTGGGTACCGTGATAATGGTTTATCTGGACGCCTACGAAAATCTTCACCGGTTCATGAGTGCGTATCCTATTTTTGGCTTTAAAGAATTCATCGTTTTTTTTCCAGCGTTCATGGCTATGGGGTTCGTTCTTTATTCCGCCGAGCAAATCAAGGAATTGGAGTCCGAAATAAAAAAACGCCGGGAAACAGAGGAAGCACTTATACAAAGTGAGGAAAGATTTCGAACACTGAGCATCACGGATGAGTTAACCGGCCTTTTTAATGCCAGGTATTTTTTAAACCAATTAAAAGAGGAAATAGAACGGGCGGGCCGTTATTCAAAACCGTTGTCGCTCATTTTTGTGGATGTTGACAACTTCAAAGAGTATAACGACAAATACGGACATCTGGAAGGAGATCAAGTGCTCAGGAAGATTGCTCAGACCATCCAGTCGTGCATGAGGGGTCCGGATTCGGCCTATCGATATGGAGGGGATGAATTTGTAGGAATTTTACCCGAGACTCAGGAACAGGGTGCGATTATCGTCGCGGAAAGGATTAGAAAAATTGTCGCCACCCTTAAATTTTTGCCAAATCCCGACAAAGCCGTATACATGACAGTAAGTATCGGAGTTGCCGAATACACGCCGGGGGAAGAAAAAGAAGCGTTTATAAAACGGGCGGACATGAATATG
>JASFLX010000159.1:0-7218 GCA_050117895.1 Desulfobacterales bacterium
TGAGAACCGGCAATTCTGTTGGCGCAGCCTTGATAACAAGGCGCAGGACGCGCTCCATCGAACAGCTGGCACAGATTAGCGTCGGTCCTTCAATACTTGTAACATATTCTGGAAACGCGCGCCGTTCCCCGCCTTTTTCTCTAGTCGTATGAAGATTCGCAGCGTAAAGCGCAGCAAAGGTTCGCGCCCAAGCCTTGTCAGTGTCATCAAAAGGCCTGCCTCGTTTATTGAGGATTTCGATGACAGCCAGACATTTCCCCTTATATATGGCAGGGGCAGCAAGAAGCGAATGGGTCTGTTTCCCAACGTAAAGATCTACTACTGAAGAATGCTGGGGAGATCGAGAAACGTCACTAACGGCAACGGTCTTTCCGGTGAGGGCTACAATCCCGCAGATTCCCTCCCCAAGGCGGAATTTAAGCTCGGCCATATCTTTTTTAGACATATCCAGGGAATATCGAAAACATAGAGTTTGGCTGGTTGGATTATACTCAATAATGGAGGCCTGTTCGGCGTTGAATACTTCTGTCAGGGCCTGACAGAATTTTTGGTCGAATTCTTCGGACAGTTCTTTTTGTTCAAAAAGTTCCAGTAATGCGTCTATGCGTGTTTCCAATGAATTCATCTAAAGAAACCCAAAATGAAATATTATGGCCAATACCATAAGCGGCAATTTGCCATATTTGCCGTAATTGCCTTTTATAGGGATGAAAGTTTTCATGCTGGTATACCAGTCACACAAACTATATCATTCAACTTGTTGAATGTAAATAATAAAATATCATAATTCAATCTGATTTCAAGCACAAATTATTTTGGCACGCTTCTGGCATTATAGTTAAATAAATCCAAAAATGGCAAAAAAAGATTTCATTCTGCCCAAAACGAACCAAACATAACGATATTCAGACGTTATGCAATTAAGGAAGGGGGTGTCTAAAAAATGGCAAACCAAGAACTGATAGAAATATTAAGAAAAATATTTAAAGATAAACCTGAGAAATCGACAATCGTATTAAATGGTAAATGTTCAGACTGTGGATGCAAAATAATAATTAATATAACATCGACGTCAGGAGGATTTGGCATGAAGGGTGGTGTATTATTTAGCTGTTCACCGTGTAGATACTTCGCTAAGTGTCCGGATTGTTACAAAGTTAACCCAAATATAGACGGCAATTATAAACCAAAACACAATGGATCACTTTTAGATAAAATTCCCGAAAACACCTGGTAAAATTTATAGGTTATTTGGAATGAGTTCCATTCACCCATGCCATTATAACAACTGTCTATTTTAGATGAGGGGTCGGGTGTTTTCCTTCTAGATCTGAAAAGTAGGGAAATGAATGATCAACAGCGAACTCGTACGCGCTTTGAATGTATTAGAGACCGTTACGAAAACACAGCCCTTTTATGATTTCGCAATGAAAAGATAAAAAATGTTATCTGCCTAGTGTCCATCCATAAATGAGGATTTTTATTCAAGATCAAGGCATGTGAAAAAAAGAACCACAGGCATATATTTAATATTCCGAGGATTATTTTTTGAACATAACGCAGAGATTGGGCAAAAAGACCATTTATGGATGGACACTAACTAAGCTATTTATTTAACTATTGAAACACTGTTTTTTGCTTAAAGGTAGGAAGGCTGAAGAAATCGATGACCTCCTGTATTCTCAACCATCTCACTATTGTTTGAGATTTCCAACGAAATCTGATATGTTAAATGATGTATACCTTAATATCACGAAATTTTCAGAAACCGTTAAAACCATCATGAGATCCAAATGGAACGCCGGTTAAAGAAACAACCCCTTCAGGAAGCCCATGCGGATAAAGCAGCCAACGGAAAAAATGTCAGCGTCTTCTGAGTTTCGAGAAACCCTCCAGTTCTATTTAATTGACTGCAAGACTCCATTGGGCAAATTCATTGATATTTTCATCATACTCCTGAATCTTGCGATCTGCGCCATTTTTGTGATCGAGACCTATCCCGTGTCTGAAGCTACCAGACGTCTATTATGGAATACAGAGATAATAATCGTTCTGTTTTTCATCGTTGAGTATGTTGCAAGACTTTATGGTGCAAAAAATAGGCTTAAGCAGTTGGTTGATCTCTATAGCATCGTTGATTTTATAGCCATTGTTCCAACGCTCTCTCTGCTTGTACTCCCAGTGTTTGGTTTAACACCCAACTTCGGATTCATAAAAGTGATCCGGGTGATCCGGGTGCTCAGGATATTCAGGTTTCTGCGATTTACCGCAGATCGTCATTTCTTCTTTGGCGATATTACCATGCCATTTTTGAATTTGCTCAGACTCTTTTTAACCATACTCATGATTTTTTTTATTTCTTCCGGCCTTTTCTTCTATGTTGAAAGCGTTTCAAACCCGGGTGTGCAAACTTTCGGGGATGCATTCTACTTTACCGTAGTAACGCTCACAACAGTGGGGTTCGGAGACATCACCCCCCTGTCCGAGGCAGGGAAATGGGTTACCGTGCTTATGATACTTTCAGGTATTATCCTTATACCCTGGCAGGTGAGTCGTATCGCCAAGGAATGGATACACATTGCTACAAAAAAAGAGGTCCTTTGCCCGGGATGCGGCCTTCGCTACCATGACGAGAATGCCTCACATTGCAAGTCCTGCGGGCATATTATTTACCAGGAATATAACGGGGATTAGGCCCGGTTCCTCACCGGAAATTCAAACAATAGTGTTCCATTTTTCAATTTTTATCAAAAAAAGATATAATACACCGGGCAGCTGGCAGTGCGGCGCAGTTTTCACTTTATCCATTCAGTTGGCGCTTTGTATCAATCGGCTTCGATCTGACCGTTTGCTAATGGGCGATCCTAACAATGTTTTTAAAAAAAGGAAAAAATTATGTCATTAGTGACTGCAAAAAATTTGGAAAAGACTTACCAATCCGGTGACATTTCGGTGAACGCCATTCGCGGGGTGAATTTCACCATTGAGCCGGCATCCTTTGTTTCATTTGTCGGGCCATCCGGCAGCGGCAAAAGCACACTACTCAACATGATCGGCTGCCTGGATCCACCGACAAATGGTTCTTTACAGGTTGCGAGTCAGGATGTTGCCAGCATGGATCGCAAGCAGGCGGCTCAATTCAGAGGCAAACATATCGGTTTCGTGTTCCAGGATTTCAACCTGATTCCGGTGTTGACCGTCTTTGAAAACGTGGAATACCCGTTGCTCATGGTGCAAAACTGGCCCTCACACGAGCGCAAAAAACGGGTGAACGATCTGCTCAAATCCGTCGGCATGGGAGATCAAGGTGATAAATATCCAAGCCAAATATCGGGTGGCCAGAAGCAACGGGTGGCGATTGCCCGTGCTTTGGTAACCAATACTAAACTAGTGCTGGCCGACGAGCCCACCGCAAACCTTGACGGAGGAACAGCGAACCGGATTATCAATCTTATGAAAAAGATGCGCGATGAATTTGACACTACTTTTATTTTTTCCACCCACGACCCCAAGGTGATGGAGAACGCGGAAACAATTTTTACCCTTCAAGATGGTAAGCTTTTACAACGGCAAAACAACAACGGAGGGGCTCATGCTTAATATAATTAAAATTGCCGGACGCAATCTTCGCCGGTATCAGCGGCGGACAATACTCACGTCAGCACTGATCACTCTGGGGGTGGCGGCGGTACTGCTATTTATTTCGACGACAGGTTCTTTTAAGGATATGATGGTTGGCCAGATCACGGATTCTATGCTTGGCCATATTCAGATCCACCGCACCGGCTATCTGGCCTCCATTGATAGTCTGCCGCTCGATCGCAACATGAACCAACGCCAGGTTGCAAAGGTAAAAAATGTTTTAAGTGTTGTGGATGCGGTTGAATCCTACTCCATGCGCATCAAGCTTGGAGCCATGTTCAGCAATTTTACCCAAACCACCAACATCAGGCTTAATACGGTCATCCCTGAGCAAGAAGTCAAGACCGTTCCTTTGCTTTCCGACCGAATTATTCAAGGGGACAAGAAAGATGTTTTGTTGCGAAAAGGTGAAATCCTCATTCCAGAACTCATTGCCAACGGCATGAAAGTGAAGGTAGGCGACAGTGTTGTGCTGGTGGCCAATAACAAGAACGGCTCGGTAAACGGAAAAACTTTTTTGGTCAGTGGCGTCTTGGAAGGCATTACCGGCCCTGGTGGCCGTGACGGGATTATTCATCTGGATGATGCCAAGGAATTGCTGCGCATCGATGGTGCTGAAATCAGCGAAATAGCGGTCCGTCTGAAAAACATGGATGATCTGCCCCGGGTTTTTTCCAGATTTAAGACAGAGCTCTCTGCCTTAAAGAATAAACAGGGTAAGCCGGTATTTGAAGTGCATACCTGGGAAAAGTTGTCACCATTTTACAATATTGCAAAAATGATCGATCTGATGACCTTTTTCATCAAAATCATGCTTGTTGCCATCGTTTTGGTAAGCATAATGAATGTGATGATCATGGCTGTGTATGAGCGGATCAATGAAATCGGCACCATTTCTGCTATTGGAACATTGCCGGGCAAAATTATGGCCCTGTTCGTGACCGAGGGTTTTTTGCTAGGTGTACTCGGAACGTCTGTCGGAACGGTTATCAGCCTGATCAGCATTGCTGCCATGAATGTTGCTAAATTAACTTTTAACTTCGGGCGACAAACCAACCTGGTTTTGGCCCCGACCATTGACACGGTGGATGTAATTACCATTGGTATGATCGTTATCGGCATCGCCGTGTTGGCCAGTCTGCAGCCGGCCTTTAAGGCCGCAAGAATGGATCCGATCACTGCATTACGGCATGTGTAATGGTATATAAGGAGGAGTTATCCATGATATCGTTTATAAATTTATCAAAGCCTTTGAAACTCTTTTTGGGCTTCTTTATTCAAATGGTGGCGGTTATACTCTTTGTCATTCCGGTGACAGCCCTGGATGGCAATGAAATCCTCCTTCAGGTGGATCGAAACCTTCAGCCCGAATCTTATGAGATGTACCGCAAGCTGATCAATGTCGAACCGGACGGCAGTAAAAAGGAGTATGTCCTTTATACGGTAAAAAAGGGCCAGGACAAAATGGTCGCTCTGTTTCTGTCCCCTGCCAGTGAAAAAGGGAGATCGACCCTACGGTTAGGTGAAAACATGTGGCTTTATATCCCCAGTGTGGGAAAACCGCTGCGTATTACGAGCCTGCAATCGGTCGTCGGCGGTGTTTTCAACAACTCGGATATACTGCGACTGGATTATACGGCTGAGTATGACGCCACCATTTTGGAAGAAACAACAGATACATACATCCTCAATTGCAAAGCCGAAACTTCATCGGTGGCCTATGATCGCTTAAAGATGCAGGTGGACAAAAAAACCATGCTGCCCGTTATCATCGAATGTTATGCGGCCAGCGGTATGTTAATCAAAACCCTTTACTATAAAAAAATTAAAAAATTCGGAATTGATTTTTTCCGACCATCGGTTCTTGAGACCGATAGTCCCCTGTATAAAGGGTATAAATCCGTAATGATTTATGCCAGGATCAATAAGAAAGAACTTGCCGATGAGGTGTTTACTCTGAATTATCTGCCCCGGGTCAATGAACTGCGATGAGAGAAAATTATGGCCTCATATTATTCAGCATTCTGTTTTTCCTTTTCGGCATAATCTTATTTTTTTCTCCTCTCACAGTTATGGCTAAAGAGGATTACAGTTTTGATCTCGAGGAGTTCGAGCCCAAAAAATTTGAATGGGGCGGGTATGCGGAGATCAAGTGGGAACATATTGATCTGAATACTAACAGTCAGTTTTACAGGCTCAATTTTTATAAAGATCCTCACCGTTCCCTCGACCGTTTTTCAGGTACCCTACAGGTTGAAGGGCATTACAAAAATGAAATTTGGACACTTAACGGTTTGTTTCAGGCCGAAGGCAGGCAGGATGATATCGACTGGTCGGATAATGCGGATGTTTTTGAAGCCAACCTGAGCGTTAAACCGACGCCGGCAATTACCGTTGATCTTGGGAAAAAGGTTTTCAAGTGGGGCAAGGGATATGCCTGGAATCCGGTGGCGTTTATTGATCGGCCCAAAGATCCCAACGACCCGGAGGAGGCACTGGAAGGGTATATCGGAGCTGTTCTGGATCTGATAAAGAGTTTCAAGGGGTCATTACAAACCATCGCCCTTACCAGTGTTGTATTTCCAGTCTATGATGATATTAATGAAGAGTTTGGTGAATTGAATCATGTGAATTTCGCTTCCAAACTTTACCTGCTCTATCGGGACACGGATATTGATTTTGTAGTATTTAGCGGCAACAGCCGCTCAACCCGCTATGGTGTCGATTTTTCAACAAACCTGGCCACAAATTTGGAAATTCATGGTGAATTCGCTTATCTATCCGATATTGATCAGAAGTATCTTTCTGAAACTGGCACATTAACCGAAAGAGAACGTTCCGTTTCAAAGTACCTGTTGGGACTGCGTTACCTGACCGAAAGCGATATCACGACAGTCATAGAATTCTATCATAATGGCGCCGGCTTTTCCGAATCGGAACTGGAGCGTTTCTATCAACTGGTCGCCGATGCAGATACTCAACTGCTCAATACCGGCATAGACACCCTTTTCCAAACGGCTAAAAATATATCTAAAATGGGATACGCCAGCCCCCAGGCGGGTCGCAATTATCTGTACTTCAAAATCAATCAAAAAGATCCTTTTGATATCCTCTACTGCACCCCGGGATTGATCGCTATCCTTAACCTTGACGACCATAGCTATTCCATCAGCCCCGAAATATTATATACGGGCTTTACCAACTGGGAGCTTCGGATTCGTTTTACGCTTCTGAACGGTGGTCATTTCACCGAGTTCGAAGAGAAACAAAACGAAAACAAGATGGAGCTCCGTGTAAGATATCATTTTTAACTTCGGTTCTGTTATGGCTGACTTTAAATATTCAGATTGTGAATGACCTGACCTTTTCGGGAGTTGTTTCTTGATTTTAAATGGATTTGTATTATATGAGATAATTTAATCTTGATGATAACTTAATTATTTCAGCAGTCGGGGTGTTTTTCTTATAAAGCTTGGTAAATAGCGTAATGAATGATCAGTAGCGAAATTATACACTGTTCGAGTTTTTATGATAGAGTCGCTGATTATTAATGGAGCTATTGAATCGGAACAACTC
>JASFLX010000160.1:0-7174 GCA_050117895.1 Desulfobacterales bacterium
AAACGAAATGTTACGCAAACAATTTCAGAGACGATTCTGTATGGCAAGATTTTTGGTTTTGTGATGCTATTCAGATGTCGATCGCCCTTGCTAAAAATTATTTCCTAATCCGGAAAGAATAAATCTTAATAGGGATTTAATAGTGTCCATCCAGAAATGGCAGATTTTGGTTTCCGGCAAGGCCCGAGTGAGTTTTCAACCGCAGGCATAGCGTGTGCTATGTCGAGGATTGAAAACGAGCGAGAACGCCGCCGGGGGCCGAAAGATGCCATTTCTGGATGGACACTAAATAGGTTTTAAATGACCTCCCCCAAGAGCAGCAAATACAATCGTTAGAATTATTGCTTGAATGACCCATCCAATGATGCAAACACCCACAGCACGTAATGTGCTCTGATAGTCAAGAGCTTGTCTTACCGCAATAACCATCGCCACTAACATCCAAATTGAAGCGATGAAAAAAACGATCCTGGCGATACCGGGTATAATAGCCAATACACGGATTAATCCTGGAGAGCTTGAAAAACCGATGGTTCGCAACAATTCACCGTGATCAGCTTTGGTCTGGGGCTCGGGAAGGATTTTCGCACCAATAAAATATGTCAGATAGGCCCAAACATACCATGCGATAAGAGCTGTGATCGCTCCGATAATGATTCCCTTTACGCCTATTGTTCCTATGCTTCCAATTCCGGCAGCTATACTGGAAAGCACAACAACTCCCATAGCCTGCCCCATTGATCCTTTATCCGCCTCAACTTCTTCATACAGGTTAATGTCGAGCTTGGCTGCACGAACAATACGATTTATATAATTTTGCATTCAACCCTCCTAACGTTAAAATATTTTATTTAATTTTACCGTGTTTAATATCAAGGAATCAAATCCATATGATCTCTCAACCGCTATGTTTTTCCTATATCCTATACTCTCTTAATCAAGGTTCAGGGTTTGACCCCAGGCCCTTGGGGGCTTTATTTTTTTTCCACGCCCCTAATCTGCGAAGAGGATTGACAAACGGGTCAGATCTTGATGCTTCATCCCAAGAGACGGGCTTCAAGCGGACCATGGAACAAAATACTCCGGCCGCACAAAGGAAGCAGAAGATCATCATGCAAAGATGCATACTGGCAAGAAAAGAGGACTGTGTTTCCGCACTCACCGGGTGATCTCCCATGATATGTTTGAACGCCAGAGTGATGATGGTCATGCTGCACAGCATCCCCATGGTCCGCATGGTGGCCAGAAAACTGGATGCGATACCATAGCTTTTGGGAGGAACACTGCCCATTACCGTGGTGGTATTGGGTGATGAAAAAAGACCGAATCCCACGCCCATCAAGGCCAACATCACCATAATCACGGGCATGGGTGTTCCGGCATGAACCTGGGAAACCAGACCCAGGCTCAGGGTACACAATGCCATGCCTGCAGTGGCCAGACCCGCAGGCGAAACCCGGTCTGCCAGCCTTCCAAAAAACGGAGAAAGAGCACACTGAAACACGGGCTGGATAATCAGAATCCATCCTGCCGATTGGGGTGAATACCCCCTGACCACTTGCAAATACAAACTGAAGAAAAAAGCGATGCCAAAAGACGCGGCGTAATTGATCAGGGTGGCCAGATTGCTGAAGGCGAAAACCCGGTTACGGATGACCAGACCCACATCCAGAATCGGAGATGAACACCGGTATTCAAAGGCGAGAAAGATCAGAAATCCTAAGGCTCCTGATGCCATGAACATCAGATAAATACCCCCCTCTTTCTGGTTGAGGGTGCCGTAAATCAGACAGAATAAAGAGGTAATGTAAAGAAGGGTTCCCACAAAATCAAAACGTTCACCCCTTGCTTCAGCCCATTCGCCCTTAAGTTTCAAAACCGTGAGAGACAGACAGAAAAGCTCGACCAGAACCCCCAGATAAAAGATCCAGCGCCATCCCAGATGGGTGACCATAAATCCGGAAAGAACCGGACCCAGAGACAGCCCCAAGTAGACGCAACCCACGATGATTCCCATGGCCTGTCCCCGTTTGGCCGGTGGAAAGACCGAAGAAAGTATGGCCACACTGGTTCCTGAGATCATGGCCCCGCCACACCCTTGAAAAAACCGGAAAACAATAAAACTTTCGATGGTAAAGGAGAATGATAGCAAAACGGTTCCCGCAGTGAAAACGAGAATGCCGATCGTAAAGATTTTTTTCCTTCCATAAATATCACCCAGTCGTCCCGCCGGAAGCAAAAAAAGGGAAAAGGCGAAGATATAGACAGTTTCCACAAGTCCAAGCTGGACCGCACTGGCTGAAAACTCCCTGCCAATGGCAGGAAGGGCCACTCCCACAGCAGACAACATAAAGGGGGTCAGGAACTGAACGGCGCTGACCACAAACAGGGTCACAGCACCGGAGACGGGATAACCGGACTGGTTTTCTGACGTGGTGTTATGTGGGTTTGAATCTGATTTTTCGTTTATCTTTATCATGGAGTTAATAACCCTATGGACTCTTCATCCATTGTGTCTAAGAATTTCCTCATATCATCTATTTCCATCTCTCGCATTTCAGGGAAGGTACAATCTTCTCGTTTCCCCTTATACGGTCAATCTTTAAACACGTTTAGCAGCTTGCCATCAAGATCTTTAGTGGTCATCAGAAGCAGAGCCCCCCGTTTTGTTTACGCTCAATTCGGGTAGTATACCTGGTTAAGGCCGTGAATTCAATTCATAAGTGCGACGGGATCTCCGACAGGCATACTCAAGTATGTCGAGGACTTGAAACGAGGGCCTAACACAGAGATTGGGGAAAAAGACTTTTTTGAGATAGCTTCTAATTTAATCAAGGATCATGGGTGACCCCAATCGCAAATTAAATGGGTTGCATTTAGAAATATAATATAATATTTTAAAAGTTTATGTATGGGTAAGCAAATTGATTTAAATTTGATCAAGGAGGTAAAATTATGAAACATGTTGCACTTTTACTGAGTATAGTCTGCCTATTGGTTTTCGTTGCGTGTGGGCAGGGAGACAAACCTGAAAAAACGACTGTCAGCGAACCTGAAAAAGCTACTGAGATGGCGAAAGAAAAGGCCGGAGAAGCTACTGAGGTGGTGAAAGAGGAGGCCGGAGAAGCTACTGAGATGGTGAAAGAGAAGGCCGGAGAAGCTGCTGAGGTGGTGAAAGAGGAGGCCGGAGAAGCTGCTGAGGTGGTGAAAGAGGAGGCCGGAGAAGCTACTGAGATGATGAAAGAGAAGGCCGGAGAAGCTCCTGAGATGGTAAAGAAAAAAATGTAGTAATGAAATTACTTACCCTATCGTTCTGTTAGGGAAAATGACCGCTTGATGTTCGTTATTAAAAGACATCTTTTCCATTTTAGAATGAGAAAAGATGTCTTTTTATTATATCGATTGCGTCGATTAGGGACCGGGCAACGCGAACCTGTTGAAAATTATAGATTAAAGTTCCAAAGATAGGTGTATTTGGCTTGTGAATTCAAATCATGAAGGATCAAGGTTTATCACCAATCCACTAATCACCCAGCAGGGTTTTAATCGGGATCAGGGTTTTGGTGTCGCCGGTCTTTTGCAGAACGCCCATGATCGATCGGAAACACTCCCGGATGATGGCTGTTTTAGAGTTGGGAGAGGACATCTGTGCATCGATGGACTTTAAATCGGCCATCAACTCAGCCAGAGAATCAAAATCCAATCTTTTTTCACCAATTTGGCTTTTTAAATCCGAGGCAATTCGTTCCACGGCCTGACAGGCGGTTTCATTCAAAACCGGGGTATTCCCGAGCACGATTTCCGGATCACCGTCGCTGGTAACTGAGGCCCCTAATTCTTGCGCTTCGGTCACGCCGTCGGCAGTAATGCCCATGCCGCCGTTAAGGGTCTTAATTTCAGCAAGTCCGGTACCGAAAAGATTTTCGGCCGTTTGGGTTGATGCTTTTCGATCCAGTCCCAGCGTCTCACCGATATCGAACCAGGAAACCGTGACTGAAGGATCTCCCTGGGTTTGAAGATACAGTTCGACAAGAAACAGGGGGGACTTTTCTTTAACGTCATCATAAGTAAACATCCAATTTACACCTTTCAGATTAGATGGACGATAAAATTTTCTTATTGATCAGGAACCAAGAAATTATCGTCCAGATTCTTTTACTAAACTATTGAAGCCTAAGGATAACTTCCGGTATTATCAACCAAAATCGAGACCTTTGAAAATTGTTCAAATTCATCACCACTTTTTCAGGATCCACTGAAAGATCTCTTAGATCAATTTACAATCCTCAACCGATGGGTTCCTTGTAATTTCTCCCACAGTTTTTCTATTATAATGAAAGCAGCATTATTCTCATTAAGGTTATCCTTACCCGAAACAAAAATACAGGATTCAAGCAGCTCTTTATTCACATCCTTTTGTAGAAATTGATTCCTAATGAAGACACCTAAGCACAAATTGAGTGACCTCAGTCCTTCTTTTTTTAAGTGTGCCATATACACGCTATCCTTTAACGGCATCTCTTTAATTATTTGATCGACAGCTTCATCAACCGTTTTAGGAATGACGGGATGCTTGTCCAAGTTTTCTTCTTTAGTAAAATCGGTAGTATGAGAATCAGGAGGGGCATCCATTAGATCTAATGTCAATGCACCTTCAACGATATGAGCCGTGTGTTTCCATGCATCAGGATGAACACATGCTTTTGGCCCCATCACATATAGGACATCGATGGTTTTCAATTGAGCCCAATCATTAACCAGGGATGCTGCTTTAAAGGGAATTGTTTGTTTAAGATCTATACCCAGTAGCTGATGTCCATAATTCAAGGTTACCTTTCTGGCATAATCATAATCACCGGTTAATTTGCCGTATGATATGATAAGGGTTCCTTTTGAATCTTTTACATTCTGTTCAATACATTCAGAATAATTGTCGGTGGACATTTCTTTTAGGTTATACTTTTCAGGCAATATACCTGTTTTGGTCATCCGACCTTTTGGTATCCATCCACCATGGGCGAATCCCAGTTTTATTGCAACATCAAGAGCCCTCTGATCAGCAAAGGTTCGACCACCTGAAATAATTTTTTTAATCATCCTTCTTGCTCCTGTTTCCCATCATTTGAAGCCTCATCTACTAAACTGCATAATAAATTCAAATAGATATAATATTTCTCCCATGTTGTTTACGCTCAATTAGGGCTTGAAGGTTTTGTGGTGTCAGCATAGGGTTCTGAGCTATATAATACAAAGGGAATGGTAAATCAAATGGATATGCCTGATGTAAAAAAATGTAATCTCAGGTCGCACAAAAATATGTGCAATTCCTTTTGTTGATTTAGTCCGGATATTTCATGAAATATCCGGGTTGTCTGCCGGCTGAATGCAGTTCGGATCATTGTTTTTAACGGAGTTTACTAATTTTGATACCGGGTAATATTTCGTATCATGGATTAAGCCGTCTTTCAGTATACTCTCTAACTCCTTCGGATCCTGTATTTCACCATTCAGCCATTTATCATAGAACTTTGGATCAATAATTGCCGGCATACGATGGTGAATTTCACGAATAGTTCCACTTGCTGGCGTGGTTATAATTGTGCAGGATTTATAAACAGATGCTTCATCATTTTTTTTATCCGTCCATGTTTCCCACAAACCGGCAAAGGCAAAAGGTTCCCCGGAAGGGATGGAAACGTAGTATGGCTGCTTGTTTCCTTTCTCACCTTTCCATTCATAAAACCCATCTGCAGGGATTAAGCACCTTCGTTTTTTAAAGGCATTGCGGAAACTGGGTTTTTGGGCAACAGTTTCTGCCCGTGCGTTAATCATTCTGGAACCCATGGAAATATCCTTGGCCCAAAACGGCACAAGACCCCAATGAAGCTTCTCAAGTTTATTTTCATTATCATGCCTTACAACGGCAAGTATCTTTTGTGTGGGTGCGACATTGTAGTTCGGGACAACTTCAAATGATACCCTGTCGATATTGAATATCTGCTGAACGGCTTGAAATAAACTGTATTGAACGAATCTTCCACACATGGAAACTGTTATTTCCTACAACTCCCTGGCATAAAACCGGTTCTTAACAATAACCTTGAACCTGTGAACGCTCACCTGTATTTTATACTCATATAATCAAGCATCAAGGTTTGGCACCAATCCCAAGTTTTTATGCTTTTGATCCGGGTATTAGGGTTCTCAAAATATCTTCTTTTCCCACGATTCCTACAAGTTCTCCCTCTTCTACCACGGGAATGGTATGAAAATTATTGTCAACCATTAGGGCAGCCAATTCCTCAATGTCCGTATTGGGCCTGACGGAAACCGGATTTGCCGTCATAGCTTGGGCCACGGTGGTCGCCGCGATCTTCTGAAACTGCTTTTCGAACTGTTTCATGGAGGTCAGAGGAATTAATCCATCCAGAAATGTGAAAAAAGAAGGGACGGGAAGTTTTTTCTGTTGCGCAATCAAGTCACTTTGGCAAAGGATTCCCACGAGTTTTCCCGTTTCATCCGTCACGGGGACACCGTTTATTCGGTTTTCCAGAAGAATTTTTGTTGCATGGACAATCTCCGTCTCGGGCGAGACGGTGATCGGCTTTTTTGTCATAATGTCTTTTACTTTAATCATAGAATACCTGCGATTCCATAGTTAGTGTCCATCCATAAACGGCATCTTTCAGCTTTCGGCGGCGTTCTCTCTCGTTTTCAATCCTCGACATATCACGCTACGCCTGTAGGATGATCTCGTGATGTTTTCGGGGAGGTTGAAAACTCGCTCGGGCCTTGCCGGAAACCAAAATCTACCATTTCTGGATGGACACGAGTTAAGGTACGAGCACATATTTTAGACCATCTTTATTTAATATAAAGAGATTATTGAAACAAGGATTTCCTGTCAAGGACGATCATGTCTCACTGAAATTGTAAAACCCGGTGTTGAATGATTAATGGGGTCGGGCGCGGGAGTTCACGTCTAACGAAAATTAAAAATACCGAAATAAGAGAATAAGAAAAATTGGTACGGCCATTAACCCTGAACCTGTGAACGCTTACCTGTATTTTATACTAGAAGCCATCTCAAAAAAAGGATTTTGGCTCAAGGTCAAGGCGGGACCGAGTTTCAACCCGCAGGCATACTCAAGTATATAGAGAATTTGAAACGAGG
>JASFLX010000161.1:0-7173 GCA_050117895.1 Desulfobacterales bacterium
AAAGGAAGGATGGGCCGTGCCTCCTTTGCCCGGGGGAGCAATATCTTTTTACCGTTTATATCTTTATCGCCAAATGCCTTGATAATGGACTCAGCCCGGTAACTTTCAGGGACAATATCGCTGTGTAGCCCAAAATCAAAAAGTCTTTTTGCCGTAGCAGGACCGATAACGGCAGTATTTACATTACGTAACGCACGAACATCCTTGTTTTTTTCATAAAGCCGGTTAAAGAAAAAATTGACGCCGTTCACACTTGTAAATACCAGCCATTCGTAGGTAGACAGGTTTTGTATGGCCGTGTCCAAAGGATTGAAATCATCCGGAGGGACTACCGTGATGGTCGGGCATTCCAGGCATTCCGCCCCAAGGTCGGAAAGGCGCTCAACCAGTTCACTTGCCTGCTCCCGGGCCCGGGTCACCACGATACGGAGTCCCATCAGGGGACGGTTTTCAAACCATTTCAGCATTTCTCTTAATTTTACAACATGGCCCACAACAATGATGGCCGGGGGTTTGAAACCGGCATCTTTGGCACGTTCTGAAATCGTATGGAGTGTTCCCGTAACAGTGGTCTGCCTGGGCGTGGTTCCCCAGCGAATAAGTGCAACGGGTGTATCAGGGTCCATCCCATGGTGAATCAGCCGGTGGGTTATAAATGGCAGGTTTTTAACTCCCATCAGAAATACCAGGGTACCGATTCCTTTGGCAAGTGCTGCCCAGTCAATACTTGATTCTTCTTTTAAAGGATCTTCATGTCCGGTGACAAAGGCGAGAGTGGATGTGAATTTTCTGTGAGTCAGCGGGATTCCTGCATAAGCCGGGGCTGCGATGGCCGAAGTTACGCCGGGCACAATTTCAAAAGGGATGCCATTTTTGACCAGTATCTCTGCTTCTTCCCCGCCACGGCCGAATATAAAAGGGTCGCCTCCCTTGAGCCGGGTAACCGTTAAACCTTTTTGAGCTTTTTCTGCGATCAGCGTATTGATTTCATCCTGGGAAAGTGTGTGATCCCCCCCTTTTTTCCCGACATAGAGGATTTCAGCATGTTTTTGAGCGTGTTTCAACAGAATCGGCGATGCAAGATAATCATATATTAACACATCGGCGTTTTTGATACATTCAAGTCCTTTTACAGTAATCAAGCCGGGATCGCCGGGTCCTGCACCGACAAGATAAACTTTACCTTTCATAATTTTCATTAAGTTAGGTTTTCCATTATTGTTTTTGCCCCCATTTCAATGAGGCGATCAGCAAGCTTTACGCCGATAATTTCAGATGAATCTTTTTGACCTGAGAGGGTTTCCTTAATCACGGTCGTCCCGTCCACGGTTGCAACCAGACCGCAAAGTGTAAATTTGTTTTTTTCGATTTTTCCGTGGGCGGCAATCGGAACCTGGCAGCCTCCTTCCAGGCGGTTTAAAAAAGCCCGTTCACCCATAACCACGGTCCGGGTATCATGATGCTCAAGCAGAAAAATTATCGATTCGACTTCAGGATCATTTTCCCTGATTTCAATACACAGGGCACCCTGACCTACGGCCGGCAGCATGACCTTTTCATCCAGATATTCGGTTATTTTGTGTTCAAGACCCAGGCGCTTGACGCCGGCGGCCGCCAGAATTATGGCATCGAGATTTTCAGCATCAAGCTTTTTAAGACGCGTGTCCAGATTTCCTCTTAAAGGAGTTATCACCAGATCAGGCCGGGCATGGAGAAGCTGAGCGGCACGCCGGAGGCTGCTGGTACCGATCCGGGCGTTGGGCTCAATCTGTGACAGGAGCAGACTTTTTCTTGAAATGAGAACATCTTGTGGGGTTTCGCGCCGAGGGATTGCTCCGATGCACAGACCTTTGGGGATTTCGGACGGCATATCCTTCATGCTGTGTACCGCAAGGTCGATATGCCCGTTCAACAGTGCCTCCTCTATCTCCTTTACAAAAAGCCCTTTGCCGCCGACCTTGGCAAGGGCGACATCAAGAATTTTGTCACCTTTCGTCTTTATGGGTACAAGTTCAACAGAAAGCGAGGGATGCCCGGCCCTTAGAGCTGATTTAACCCAGTTTGCCTGCCAGAGGGCGAGTTTGCTGCCCCGGGTTCCGATTTTAATTGTTTTTTTCATTATTGACTGCAGGTTGTACAACTGGTGGCGGTGCACCCACTGCATGCTGAGTTTGAGGCAGCAGACTTGACCGTTTGACCATGGCTACCCTTGCTGAAAAAGCTGCATGAAGAAATGAGTTTTTTAACATTTTTGCTGTTGCATGACGGACACTCCGGTTTATCATTTCCCAAAATCAGACATTCAAAATTTTTATCGCACACATCACAGTGATATTCATAAATAGGCATTATTCATTACTCCTTTTTCGGATTAAAATTCTTTCCCTTACCCATATAAAATTTCACCGGGAACTGAAAATAATCATCAATAGCATATAATCAACCCGGCATTCAATTTCTGAGCCCTAAATCCATAAACGGTGACTTTTTTTCTATCCTATTTCTTCTATAACCCCGGCCGCCAATAACGGAAGCATGATTTCATGGTGGCCGGTTAAGTTAAACCCCTGACCGCCCCTGGCAGTAGGCCTGTTCACGACATTTGTAACCGGTCGGTAATGTTTGATGAAATCCATGTTAACCGTAGTGAAATTATCAAGAACATTTCCCAAATTTCGGGCAAGCGTTACCGCCTTCAAAAAAACCTCCGGCAATATGACCGCAGATCCCACATTCAGGTAAACCCCTCCTTCAAGTGTGGCGATGACCGATGCAAAGGTTCGAAAATCCCGATAGGTTGCCGCTCCTGTCAGTTCCGGATCAAACTCGGGATGAATATGAATCGTGTCTGTTCCGATGGCCACATGAACCGTTACAGGTATGCCAAGACGCGCACCGGCAGCAAAAATGCTCTGGTCCATAAAGGGCAGGTTTTTTTCGATAATGTTTCGTCCCACGGATTCTCCGAGTCCCGCAGAGTTTTGTCCGGCCAGATGAGTGGCATCACGGATAAATGAATTCGTCTCATGGGCCATCCCGAAGCTGCCGTTACCAATGGATGCGGCAACATCTTCCGATGTCTGTCCGGCCATAGCAATTTCGAGATCGTGAATAATACCGGCTCCGTTCATGGCAACGGCCGTGATAATTCCCCGCTCCATAAGATCAATAACAACCGGGTTTAGCCCAACTTTAATGACATGAGCCCCCATGGCCAGGACAATGGTTTTTTTGTTGTTATAGGCTGTCACCATCGAAGTTATCACAGCCTTGATATGTGCCCCGGCAAGGACGTCCGGAAGACAGTTAAAAAACTCTTTAAAATTACATCCCTTTTGCCAGGTTTTGGCAAAATCCGACGTGGCCACCCGGCTCTTTCGTTCTGAAAGCGGATATGTTTTCACCCCGCTCAAATCAATGGGCTTAAATGTTTTTTTCATAATTATGTTAAACTCGTAAAAAGTCTGATTTAGAAGGTTTCGTAAAAAGTTCAAATTCAAGGCGTGCAAATTTTGTAATCATGAGGCGCACTTATCGTACGTTGAATGATTGCGAAATGCAGCACAACGCAGAAGTTGGACTTTTTACGAGGCCGTCAATTATGGCTTACTGATTTTTTCCGGGAACAATATCCGTTCCACGAGATCGCATAAAATGTGTCCCAAAATAATATGAGTTTCCTGAATCCGAGCCGTTGTGTCCGATTCTACGGCAAATACCAGATCGGCACATTGGGCCAGTTCTCCGCCGCGACCGGTCAGCCCGATGGTAAACATTCCGATTTTACCGGCAGCATGAATGGCTTGGATGACATTTTTAGAATTGCCGCTGGTACTGATACCTACTGCGATATCATCCTTTTTACCCAGCGCGTTGATCTGTTTGGAAAATATTTCATCAAAATGATAGTCATTTCCAATGCTTGTGATTATAGATGTGTCGGTGGTCAAAGCAATAGCCGCAAGAGGCGGCCGTTCGATCTGAAACCGGTTTACGAATTCAGCGGCAATATGCTGGGCATCTGCAGCACTCCCTCCGTTTCCAAAAATCAGGATTTTATGACCGGAAGTTATACAGTTAACCAGCATATCGGCCCCTTTTAGAATGAGAGGTATATTATTTTTTATAAACCAGTCTTTGACCCGTATACTATCTTGAAGGGTATCCAGGATAATGTTTTTCATAGGTTATCCTACCGTTTCTATTGTGAATATGCAAGAGACCCGGATCCTTTATTTTGAACCGTGACCCCGATATCAAGCATTTTGAATTAAATTTTGGACCTTTTCTATCAATTCCTTGGCATCGTGTCCCAGATCTTCTGCTTTTCGGAACTGTTCCAATGCATCTTCAAGCTGATTTCTTTTCAAATAAAGGTTGCCGAGCCGGTACCTGAACAGTCCGTTCTCAGGTGCAATATCAATACTCTGTTGACAAAATATCTCGGTAATTTCAGGGTTTTCACCTTTAAGATCAAACAAATATCCAAGGGCAGATAGAGATTCTGCGTCGTTCGGGTTCTGCCGGACGGCCTTTTTATACGCAGAAATGGCCTCATCTGTCTGGTTTATGGCAACACAGGACTCTCCCAGGTAACGCAACGCAATTCCTGAGTCCGGATTAAGTCGAATCGCTTTTTCAAGATTCTTTTTCGCTTGTTCCGGCTTTCCCATTTCCAGATAAAGCCTCCCGATTTGAAACGCAACCTCAAAAATATCCTCCTCTTTTTGGTCTGCGTCAAGAAAGTATCCAAGCGCCTTATCCCGGTTTTCCATTAACAGGTTTGCCAGACCCGCATTATATAAGCCCATGGCTTCTTCAGGATCGATCCGGATGGTTTCTTCAAATGCTTCCAGGGCGTTAACATAATCGCCCAAAACACCGTAGCACACCCCGAGACTGTTATGAACATTTACATTTGACGGATCGAGCAAAAGTGCCGCCTTGAATTCCATGATAGCGCCATGGATATCTCCTTTTTGATACAGGGTGTCTCCGCTGATGTTTAAGCTTACGGCATCAAATAAAACCATACTGTCAGGGCCGAAAAATGCTGCGTGATCAAGGGCTTTACGAGCGTTATCAATGACCTGGTGCTTATTGAAGTCAAGAGTGGGAAAGGAGGCGATGCCGATGGAAACGGTTTCATTGTGAAGTTCTGCCAGGCGGCTTTTTATTTTATCCGCAAGTTCCATGGATGATGTTTGGTTGTTCCCGGAAATAAAACATCCGAACATATCGTGAGCAAGCTGTCCCAACATTCCATTCTCAATTTTGCATGTTTCGTCTATAGTTTTGACCATATCCACAAGAAATTTACTGTCGTCATCGCTTGACCCGGATTCGTCTTTAGGGTCTGAATCGTCAATTCTAATCACCATGACCTCAAACTGGGCTGAAGAATCGAGTCCTGCCATGGCATGATGAATAAAATCTTCCCCCACAAGAATGTTCGGAAAGGTTTTTGACACGGTGCTCGATTCAACCCGAGATGTTTCCACAACCGTATCATCCTTTGGCGCAGGATCTGATTTACATAAAAGAAACTGCCGGCTGGAGCTCCGGTGGTGAAACAATTCCGACTTTTTGTGTGTCATGATCAGACCTTTCCCAGCATGTTGTCGAATGCTTTTTTAATAATCGGAAGTTCATCATCCTGTATGGTTCTCAAATCCATAATAAAACGATCTTCTTCTATCCTCCCGATGATGGGAATTTCGTTGCTGCGCATCTCTTTTTCCACGGCATTGGCAGAAATACCTTGAACCTTGACTCCCACACCTTTACTGGGAAGTTTTAAAAGCGGAAACGCACCGCCGCCCGGCCTGGAAAAAACATCGATAAGATATACGGACATGCGGGGATCGCCAGTATTTTCAAGCAGCTTAGCAAGTTCTTTTGCTCTTGTTTCCGTATGGCCGAAAGGAAGGGTGATCATGCGTAACGTAGGAATGGAATCTATTTCCCTGTCTATATTTCTGTAATGTCGCAGCGTACTTTCAAGTGCGGCCAATGTCAGCTTGTCTATGCGAAGCGCCCGGGTAATGGGATTTTTCTTGATTCTGTCAATCCAATTATTTTTCCCGACAATAATACCGGCCTGGGGGCCCCCAAGAAGCTTATCTCCACTGAAAGTGACAACATCCACTCCGGCCCCCACTGATTCCTGGACCGTGGGCTCCTTTAACAGACCGTATTTTGAAAAATCGACAAAAGTGCCGCTGCCGAGATCTTCCATCACCGGAATCTGATATGTTGCACCCAGGCCCACCAGTTCCTCCAGCGAGACCTCGGCCGAAAAACCCACGATACTGAAATTGCTTTTATGAACCTTTAACAAAAGGCCCGTATCATGTTCTATGGCCTTTTCGTAGTCGTGAAAGTGGGTACGGTTCGTCGTCCCCACCTCCTTTAAGATCGCACCACTTTTTGCCATTACATCGGGGATTCTGAATGATCCGCCGATTTCCACAAGCTCTCCCCGTGACACAATAACCTTTTTGTCCTTGGATAGGGTTTCTAAACAAAGGAACACGGCGCCTGCATTGTTATTAACCACCATGGCCGCTTCAGCACCGCTTATTTCACATAATATATCTTCAACAATGCTGTATCTGGACCCGCGCATACCTTTTGACAGATCGAATTCCAAATTGGAATATCTGGTTGCAATAGTCAAAAGGTTTTCCACGGCATCTTTAGGAAGCAAAGACCGGCCAAGGTTAGTATGGACAACAATACCGGTGGCGTTAACCATACGCTTTAGATTGGGCGTCATGGCTTTTTTAACACTATTTTTAATCTCTTCAAGGATAAGGGGATCTGACAGTTTTGTCTCAGTTATACCCTGCCGGTCATCTAGAATATCGGCCCGGAATCCCTCAACCACAGAGCGAGTCGCGACGACCAAAACAGATTTCGGAATGTTATCAAAGAAAGAATCTGCCTTTGATAGTTCAAGGATATAATCGACTCCGGGAAGCATTCGCAAAAGAGCCTGCTGTTTTTCGGTGACATCCATTTCTTTTTCCAGAGCTTTTTAAATTAAGTGTTCGAGGTTGTCTCGGTTTTTAACGTAAACTTCATACCATTTTAAAGTTATTTATTTCAATAGATTTATTTTACATGTAAAATACAGGTTGAAAAAATTCTTTATGCATGGAAAATGATAAG
>JASFLX010000162.1:0-7143 GCA_050117895.1 Desulfobacterales bacterium
CACGACAGGCGGATAACAGGGGCTTTCTATCTGATTTTTTAACCTGCACGTCAATTCCATGAAATTTGAAATAAAGCCAGAGCGAGGATAGAATGCCGAAAACCATGATCGGGTAGTATCCTTCGAAACTTAAAATCGAGACTGAACCTACGGCGACTATTGGCCCTATTGTTCTGGCCAGTTCACCGCCTGTCATATAAAAACTCATTCCTTTGCCAGTTTTATTACCGGACAGTTGTGATACCATGACCGGGGCAGGGACATGAAAAACCGCAACACTGACACCGGTGACAAAAAAAAGGAGCGCCAGTACACCGTAACTGGGTGCAAGACCCAAAAGGCTCATGGGAATGGCGGTGGTCGCCGGAGCAAGTATGATAAAATAACGGACACTTATCCTGTCCGCCAGAAGACCGATAAACGGGTTAAAAAGAGCGGGTATCTGCATGATTGTGGAAAGAAAACCGGCCTGAGCAAGTGTCATGGAAAACTTTTCCACGAGCAGAGGAAGGAGCGGTGCGAAAAAGCTGGAATAAATATCGTGAATAAAATGACAGACAGAAAGGGTGAGTACTTTTCCGGTATTAAAAACATCTTTAGACCGGGAATAATCATTTTTCGTTGTAGTTGTGGTCATATCAATTTTGACGGCTTCGTAAAAAGTCCAATTTCTGCGTTGCGCTTCATTTCGTGTCCACTGCGGCGTACATAAGTAGGCCTCATTCCACGAAATTCGCGACGCCTTGAACTTGAACTTTTTACTTTGCCGTCTCTATTTTGACTTTTTACGAGTCATTAATTTTTACAGATATCGGATGTTTTTTTATCTAATTGTCGCCAGTGTTTATATCTTCCGTGAGATCTTTCAGGTTTTTCAGGCGGTTTAACAGGTTTTCTGCATCGTCTTTAGAAGGGCGGAGCGGCAATTGTGCAAAAACGCCAAGACCTTCACTGACCTCATGAAATTCATCGGACGGCAGCGAATTTAATACGGCACAGTTTATCATTGGATTTACCCGGAGCAATTTTTCCGCAAATTCAAGTCCCGTCATATCTCCAAGCTCGTTATCTGTTACAACAAGATCCACGGAAGATTCCGAAAGCTTATCCAGAGCTTTTTGCCCCGACTCGGTCCATGTGAATTCAACATCGTCATAATTATCCATCGCTGAAGCCATTTCGAGTAAAGACGTTCTATATGGTGTTACCAGCAGTAATCTAATCATATCTTTTCTCCCGAATGATTCAAATATAATTGAGGTGTCGTGGAGTTTTTTTTATTTAACCGCTCCATGAATAATCCGCAATTACACCGTACAAACTCATGCATAAAGGCTCGTAACGAAAAAACAGTGTATCAATATTTAAATAAATAACTTAGGAGGATAACATTTTTTATTTTTTCACTACGAATTCATAAAAGAGCTGTTTTTTCGCAACGATCCCTAATGCATTCAAACAGTGTACGATGGTGTTGCGGATCATTCATTCCGCTTAATTTCTGGCTTTAAAAGAAAAACTCCCCGACCCTTGAATTTAATTAATTTCAGATAAAACTCGATTCTAAATAAACCCCCTTATTTACCGGGCAATACTTTATATTTTCTTTTTGTCAGGTAATTTCCCAATAGGATTGAAGTTGCAATAACCAAAGGTATAGATACAAGCACCCGTATCATTGAAAATTTTATGCCCATAAAAGAGGCTTCAAATATGGTCATCGGGACTCTGCAAATTGCCGACGCCCCTATGTAGGTGAATATAATACTCAGTTTTGCTCCCTTGGAATGCAGAGAATAAGCGATGGGAAAAGCGACATATAAACCTCCGACCGTGGTGCCGGCAAGGAGTACCGTCCATAGATAACCTCGAAGCCCTGATTCTGTACCGAGATGTTTTTCGACGGTTTCTCTTTTTACCCATACTTCAAATAGTCCTATTAAGATAAACGCACAGGGGAGGATTTTAAGCATTTCTATGGAAAAACTGTAAAAATTTATCCCTATGAGTTTGCCGGGGTTAAAATTAAGAATAAAAGAAGCGGCCACAAAACAGATATAGGCGAAAAAACCCGCTATTTTTATTTTATTGCCAAAAGGCATCACCCTATTTCTCCAAAGAAAATTCCGGTCATCAATGCCACGACAATTGCTATGAAAAAGCTGAGCATATTTCTAATTATGGTTACCTTAATTCCGAAATACGCTTTTTCAATCGGATAAGTCAGTATCCCTACCAACATTAACGTAGTGGAAAAAGCGGATAATACCATAAAAGTGACCCCTTTTTTTAGCAGAATTCCGCATAACGGAAAGGCGATGAATCCCGGCATTAAAGTGACGGATCCAAAAAACGAGGCGAGCGTTATGCCGACGAATTTATTATTATCTCCAAGATATTTTAAAATGATTTCATCAGGGATAAGAAAAAGAATAATTGAAACCAGAATAAGCATGCTCAAGAAGGCAGGTAAAATATTAATAAACTTTTTAACCGCTGTCTTGAGCGCTTTAGATGTTTTGTCCACACTTTTGAAAACTGAAATCAAAAGAGCCAATATTGTCAGTATATATAAGTAAACCATTTATCACCATTCAGAACTTAGGGGCTTTGCCCCAATTGGCCTCCAGCCCGGATGGAATAATGGAATGATGGAGTAATGGAATAATGGGTTTGAAGGAGTTTTTTTACAAATTAAATGGTTTATTTTCCGCTTTTATCCCCAATATTCCAGCATTCCAGTATTCCAGCATTCCAGTATTTCATTTCGATAGCACAAAGAGGTTGTCAATAAAAGACTATTGATCTCATATAATTATAGAAATTCCGAGACGTTTAATCAGGGCAAATATTATGGAAAAGTTTTCTGCTGTCATAATATTTTTTTATTCGGGTGACAAGGTACTTTATTTCAAACGGCAGGGCAAACACATTTAAATCCCAATATAGGTAGAACGCTGCACGCCGCCGCTTCGCTGAACCGAAATCAAATGCAATTGCTCTGGAATAAAAAACAACACTTACTTGACACATGGAGTTTTTATACATATTGTAGCCCGGAAAATATTTGGAGTGGAAATTAATCTCAGGGAGTTTTACAATGCATTCAATAAGTAGTGGGGAAAAAGATCAGACCGAAGTTTTAATTGAGAACGACACTGGCGACGAACGAAAAATGCTCGCAGAGCTCGGGTACTCGCAAAAAGCCATTAGCTATTATATTGAAAAACCGTATATGGGCAGTTTGCAGGATGCTGACCAGGTATCAGAGATGCTTGGCACATGCGGAGACACTTTGAAAATTTTTCTTAAAGTAGATCAAGGCAAAATAAAAGATGTCAGGTACCAGGTGCTTGGCTGTCCGGGTGCGATTTCCGCGGCCATGGCTTCTGTTGATCTCGTCAAAGGTAAACACATTGAATATGCTCGGAATATTGACGACGGCGATGTTTTTACCCAGCTTGAAGATGTTCCCGCAAAAAAACACCACTGCATACAACTGGCAGTAAAGGCGCTTCACAAGGCGATTGACGAATATAAAAACGGAAACGGTAGCAGCGAGAACATAAAATGTCAGTCGATTTGTTCAACGCCGGGAGAGTGTTGTAAAAATTAAGGAAGAATCCACCCATCTGGGAGAGCCGGGCCAGAATTTACCATTAACCCAATGTTGTATTATCCCAAAACCCATTATTCCATTATTTCAGCATTCCACTATTCCAATTGGGGCGAAGCCCCTGAGTACTTCCGGATTTTGTTATGACGGGGCTGACCAGATGTTCTGATCCGTATCATCTTTAAAGGTTATTTTGGGCAGGCCCTTTTCATCAAATGCAATCAACGCACTTCCCCTGTTTCCCATCAGTTTCATTACCGGCTCTATATCCAATAGTTCCAAAGTCGCGCGGGGCATGTGATCCTCATCGAAGAAAGTCATTAACGGGGTATCCGGGGCTGCTGAAAGGGAAACCCGTTCATTTCCATTACGGTCTATAATACTGAAGGTCTGGAACACGGCGTCCCGGGCGTTGACTTTGGATGAACGTATTTCATATTCAAGTTGCTTGAAACGGGCAATAACAATCGCCGCGGCAATAAATATCGCAATAGGCAATACCATTGCCTTAGTTTCAACACTCAATCGCTCATAGTAAGCGCCAAGGAGCACAAGCAAGAGGACAAGCACAAATGGTTTCTTCCAGTCTTTTTTCTGAGTCATGTTTCATCCTCCTTCGTGGGTGGCCATTTGATATCTGAATCTTGCGTATGAAAGCCTACAACTCGTTCAAAATTCAGGTGATATGTAAATCCTTCATGAATTGTCCGGGTCCGGCATGGGCGACACCTTATCGCCGCCTAAAATATAGCCGCCGTCCAGCCGCAGAACACTACCGGTCATAAACGGTGCATCTTTTATCATAAACATTACCGCTTTTACCACATCTTCTATGGTACCGGTTCGTCCCAGCAACGTATGATCATAAAGAACAGCTTTCTGTTCATCGCTGAGCAGACCCCATCCCCTGGTTTTTTCACCATGCCGGGTTTCAACAAAACCGAGCATGATTTCATTTACGCGAACTTCGGGTGCTCCCATTCGAGCCCAGGTCTCAGTTAAAAGGGAGATACCTCGGTTTGCAGCGGCATAACCCTCATTGAATATATAGCTGGCCGGACCGGAACGTCCGACGATGCCGGCAATGGAAGAAAAATTTATGACCACCCCGTCTCCGGAGGCCTTGAGATACGGAAGGGCTGAATCGAAGATCCATCTTTTGGCGCGCAGGGTGGTGGCCATTTCAAGATCCCACTGATCCTGAATATATGGCCCGTGAACCACCGGCCATCCGCCGCGCTCAATGTTGTTTATCAAAATGTCCAAGCGACCGAAATGATCGACAACTTTTTTAATAAGTCCTCGAATCTTGTCGGTGTTAAGCAGATCGGTTTTGGTAATCAGATAATCCTGACCGATTTCGGCAAAGTCCTTCTTTAGTTCATCCAGACTTTCTTCCCAGTCAAAATAATTTAAGGCGACTTTTGCTTCTTCCCGTGCAAGGGCAAGTCCTACGCCTTTTCCGATTCCTTTTATGGCGCCAAGCACTAAGGCTACTTTGTTTTTGATTTCCATGTTTTTTTTAGACAGGATTTACAGGATAAATTGGATTTTTCATTTGTTACCGTTTCCTGATGAAACGGTAACAATACAATCGCCTTCGGCGAGTATGTAATGACAAAAAGCCGCAATTATTGCACCTGGGCTCAAGGTTATAATAACCTATAAATAAATCTTGTATTTCCTGTTAATCTTGTCACATTTTACCAAAAAGGGTGTGTTTTATCCATTCGAAGCCCAGCTTCAACAGTTCAACATCGTCATTCTTTACCGCATCTAAAGTATCGGAGTCAATTTTGGCGTCATCTATAATTCTCCGGTCAAATATATGGGATCTGAAATTATCCAGATCATAACATGCCATGTGAAACATGAGTCTCGACTTGATATCCAACGGACCGGGAATCAGGCGATTTTTGAGGCTGATGATTTCCATCATCAGATCGTTCATCTGATTATAGACAAGAATTTCCTGATCTTCTATCCATTCTCGGGCGGTCCAGATGCGCCCGTTTTTAAATCCCAAACAATGGGGTTCTTTTAAAAGAAAATATTGCTCGGTTATTTTACCGGTTTCTCTGGATCGTGATGCCATACGAACAAGGGGATAAGTCCGGCATGATGACGGTCGATCTTCGTATACGCTGCATCCGGACGGGCCCACAAACGGGCATTGTAATTCGCTAAAGGGATCCGTCTTAAAAGTGATAATCGGAAGTCCGGTTTCAGGGCCTGTGTGCTGAGAAGTATACTGCTCGAGAAAAAGGTTGGATGGTAGACCGAGTCGGTTTTTCATTCGCAATATATCGTAAGGGTAAAGAAACTGGTTAAGATCCCGGCAGCATTCATTGAAACAGGGCACCTTTTTTGAACATGAAAATTGAAACCTATCGTTTAATGAAAGAGGCGTCATATTGTTTTCCATAAAAGTCTTTCCATTTTGCGTTGCACTGAAAAATTACCGGCAAACAGAAACCCGTTCCTAATACTAAATAGTGTCCATCCATAAATGAGGGTTTTTGTTCAAGATCAAGGCATGCGAAAAAAATAACCACAGGTATATGTTTAATATTCCGAGGATTATTTTTTGAGCATAGCGCAGAGATTGGGCCCCGGTTAAATATTAAATACGGATTTAACTGGGCAAGCAAAAAGACCATTTATGGATGGACACTAAATAATAAATGACCAATCGAGTAACATATGTCAAGAAAAATACACAATGTTGGGAAGATCCATAGTGCACTAAAATGGGTCACGATGGTACATACCCATCTCAACGGGTGCCGATATACTAGATCGGATTCATATCCTGAATGGTTTACGCAACATGAACGGCATTAACCACAATATATAGTGTATATTTAAGTGATTAAATCTATATGTATGATCAAGACAAAATGGAATTGTAATGTTTAGAAATTTATAGATGAGTTTTTCCAAAAGTTCTTGACAAGGATAATCTTAATTGTTATCTAATCGTTTTGATTTCTCTTTTCAGTCTATCTTATTGATTTCATAGAATAATTGAGTATTCAATCATTCTATTTCGGATTCTTTATCACGGTGTGTCGTGATTTTGTGAAAAATTGGTAGAAACTTTTTTATGATTAATACAAATTATGGCCTTTAGTGCTGGGATAATGAAGGGAGGTGCAAAAAGCTTAGAAATTGTACCAGAATTTTTTGGAAGAGGTTAACATATTGAACATTTATCAAAACAAAAAATCAGGAGGTAAGTAAATGCCAAGTTTTGTAATTGCTGAAAAATGCGATGGCTGCAAAGGCGGGGATAAGACCGCTTGCATGTACATTTGCCCAAACGACCTGATGGTTCTGGAGCCCAATGAAATGAAGGCTTACAATCAAGAGCCGGATCAGTGCTGGGAATGTTTTTCATGCGTAAAGATCTGCCCCACACAAGCGATTGAGGTCAGAGGTTATGCCGATTTTGTTCCGCTGGGAAGCAGCGTTATGCCCATGCTCGGAACCGAGGATGTTATGTGGACCTGTAAATTCAGAAACGG
>JASFLX010000163.1:0-7100 GCA_050117895.1 Desulfobacterales bacterium
TTAACGGTCCGGGAGAATCTCGAACTTGGGGCCTATCGGAGGAGAGGAAAGCGGAACAAAAAAAAGATATCGGAAGATTTTAAATACATATTGCAGCTTTTCCCGGTTCTTGAAAAAAGGCTGAATCAAAGAGCGGAAACGCTTAGCGGAGGAGAACAGCAGATGCTGGCGATTGGCAGGGGGTTGATGGGAAAACCGGTCCTTTTGCTCCTGGATGAACCCTCGCTGGGTCTTGCACCGCTTGTGGTTCAAGAAATTATCTCTGTTATTGAAAGACTCAGGAAGGAGGGAACCACCATTCTTCTGGTAGAACAGAATGCAAGAGCAGCGCTCAGGATATCTGACCGAGCGTATGTACTCAAAACCGGAAAAATTCAACTTCAGGGAAAAGCATCTGATCTTCTTGAGGATGAGGAAGTAAAAAGAGCTTATCTTGGACAGGATTCTTAGGCGTTTATTAAAGCAATATCGACAAAATCTTTTCGATGTTGAAATGTCAAATATCCAATTTCCAATGTTCAACAAAAAAACCACTTAAAAATGGCAAACAAGAAGGGGGGTGGAAAATTTTATATAACCTGACCGGAAAAGTATATACCCAAATACATTAGGAGGAAAAAATGAAAAGAAGATTTTTTATGGTTGTCGTAGTCGCCTTGGCTGTTAGTTTTATTATGGGAGCGCCATTTTGTTATTGTGCTGGGCCCATTAAAATTGCGGGTATTTTTGCTCTAACCGGCCGCGCCGCCCATATCGGAACCGCCCAGCGGGATGCCGTCATACTTGCCATAGACGATGTGAATCAAAAAGGAGGCATCAACGGCCGTATGCTGGAAATGGTGATGGAAGATACGGAGAGCAACCCCACCAAAGCGGTCATGGCCTTAAAAAAAGTTTTAGAATCCCAAGATGTGGTGGCGATTATCGGACCGACACTTACCGGAACCGCCATGGCCATGAGAGGTTTCATTGAAAAGGAAAAGATTCCGACCTTCATGCATTCAGGAGGAGATGTTATCCTCAAGGCGCCTCTGGATAAAAACGATCCAAATTCGTTCCCCAAATGGACGTTTAAATCTCCGTATAAGGCCGCAGATGCAATGGGCAAGATCTGCCAGTATATGAGTAAACATGGCATCAAAAAGATAGGATTTCTCTATTCCAACGAAGGATTCGGAAAAGATGGTCTCAGGAACGTAACGGTCCAAGCGCCCAAGTACAATATAACGGTTGTTGCCCAGGAGGCCTTTCAACCCAAAGACGTTGATATCACTGCCCAGTTGACGCGCATTAACGCCAAAGGCATTGACGGAATCATCGCCTGGACGGTGGGTCCTGCCATGGGAATCATCGCCAAAAATGTAAAGCAGTTGGGCATTAAGGCGCCTTTGTTTGAATGTCACGGTGCCGGAGATCCTATCTTCTGGAAGGTTGCCGGAGAGGCCGGAGAGGGTGTGATGATGCCTTCCACCAAAATCGTGGTGGGGGATCAACTTCCCGACACGGACATCCAGAAAAAGAAAATCATAGACTATGTAAAAGCGTATAAAGAAAAATTCAAGCATGAGCCGGGAACAATGGTTGCCTATGGAGCGGACGCGGCGTTCATCGTTATTGAGGCCATAAAAAAGGCCGGACCCGACCGGGCAAAAATCCGGGATGCCATTGAAAACACTAAAGGTTATGTGGGCATGAGTGGCATTTACAATATAAGCCCCCAGGATCATAACGGTTTGTCAATGAAAGACATTGTTATGATCAAGGCCACCAAAGGAAGCTGGAAACTGCTTGATTAATTTATGGATTTTTCACAACAAATCGCCCAGTATATCGTTACCGGTTTGACCATTGGCGCTATTTACGCCATCGTGGCCATGGGGTTTAATATTATCCATAACGCCACCGGAATTGTCAATTTTGCTCAGTGTGAATTCATATCCCTTGGTGGCATGTTTATGTACTCCCTGGTCGTTCTTTTTAAGGTTAATCCGATGATCTCCTTTTTTATATCCATGGCCGGAGTTGCCATCATCGGTGCGCTAATAGAGATAGGACCCATACGGCATGCCCGGTCAAAAGAAATCATCGTTCTGATATTTTTGACCATTGGGCTGTCAGAAGTTCTTCGGGGAACTGCTCAGGAGGTCTGGGGGACCGACAATGTCGGTGTCCCGGCCTTCTCCGGAGAAAACCCGATCCATCTTCTGGGAGGAGGAACTATCGTACCCCAGCACATCTGGGTATTTGCGATTACCGTGCTGGTCATGCTCATGCTCCATTATTTTTTCAAGAAAACATTAATGGGAAAGGCCATGCGAGCCACATCGGTGAATCGAAGGGCGGCTGCCTTGGTGGGCATTTCGGTGAATCGTATCATACTTTTTTCCTTTGCTTTCAGCGGCGCCTTGGGAGCAGTGGCCGGGATAATTATAGCGCCGATTTCCACGACTTCCTATGATACGGGCATCATGCTGGGATTGAAGGGGTTTGCCGCGGCTATTCTAGGTGGATACGGTAATTTTGCAGGTGCAATACTGGGCGGAGTAATCTTGGGTCTTCTGGAATCACTTGGCGCAGGCCTGGTATCCTCTCAGTATAAAGATGCTATTGCATTTTTCGTTCTCCTTTTGGTTCTTTTCCTGAAACCTGCGGGAATTATGGGATATGGAGAGGCGGAAAGAGTTTAGGGCGAATTTTTCATAAAAAATGAACACTCTGATAAAACAAAAAGACATTCTCGGTTTCGGAGCACTGGCCGTTATCATTATTGTCCTCCCCCTATTTGTGGAGAGCAAATATTATTTCATTGTTCTGAACGTGATCGGTCTCAATACCATTGTGGTAGTGGGCCTGAACTTGCTTATCGGATTTGCCGGACAGATTTCGTTGGGCCATGCCGCGTTTTATGGACTGGGGTCCTACTTCTCGGGGATACTCACCGTAAACTATGGATTTCCTTTATGGCCGGCCATGGTGGTAGGAATGATAGCCACGGGAGCTGTCGCATATTTGATCGGATATCCGTCACTGAAGCTACGGGGTCACTATCTGGTAATGGCCACTTTGGGATTCGGTATCATTATCAATATTCTCATGGGTGAGCTGGAGCAATTCACCGGTGGCCATGACGGTTTGATGGGTATACCGCCACTGGCTATTGGCGGATGGGTTTTTGATAATGATCTTAAAAATTTTTATCTGATCTGGAGCTTTGTTTTTTTGTGCATGGTTGCAGCCAGAAATTTACTGAATTCCAGAGTGGGTAGAGCGTTACGCGCGATATCCGGCAGTGAAGTGGCTGCAAACTCCCTGGGAGTTAATACCGCCGATTATAAAGTAAAAATCTTTGTCTTGAGCGCCATGTTCGCATCCATCTCCGGAAGCCTTTATGCCCACTACATTACTTTTATCAGCCCCAGTTCTTACGATTTCTATTATTCCATCCAGGTCGTCACCATGGTTATCGTTGGCGGAATGGGAAGTCTATGGGGCTCTCTCCTGGGTGCCGGAGTTCTTACCTGTATTTCCGAAGCACTCCACATTGCAAAACAATATCATATCATTGCATATGGTGTTTTTCTTTGTCTTGTGCTCGTCTTTCTGCCCGAAGGCGTCCTGATGGGTATTACTAATTTTTTTGTTAAAAACAAAAATAAAGCAAAATATTATAAAAACGGATTGACATAAACTGAAAAAAATTATATTTTTTTAAAAAAAACCTTGATTAGTTGTTTTATTTCTGTTACCAGACATCCAAAATAAATTATAGCCCTCCTTTTTGGAGGGTAATTGTTTTAACAGCCTGGGTCGTAACCTGATGACTTGTGCGAGAAAATGTAGCCTCCCACTGATGCGGCCCAGGCATTTTTTTGTCATCCGACAACCGTATTCCAATCATTACCCCACCAAAGCCCAGTGGCAGATTAAAATTTGAGCCTGCCGATAAATTTCAAGGCATGTGAAAAAAATAACCACCCCAGTACGATCTGCCGGCCATGTCCCGGCATTTTCACGGGGACCTACGGGGCAGGCAGGCATATGTTTAATATTCCGAGGATTATTTTTTGAACATAACGCAGAGACTTGTCCGCCTCCGGCGGATTGGACAAAAAGACCATTTATGGATGGACGCTATTTAAATTTTTTTCTGTACGCCGGAATTTCTATAATCGGCGGTCTTTCGTGCCCTTCTATTTGAAAAATATCCGGTTTGTATTCGTCTTTTATAAGATTATACTGTATCATTTCATTGGAAAGATCTTCTTTGATATCGATCAGCCCTAATCTTATTTTGCGATTGATAAAGGTCATGAGAATGACAAACGCCATTTTTCCTAATGCTCTGGTGTCCTGATTCCTGTGAATCCGTCTGTCAAGATCAACCTGAGCAATAACATCAAGTCCCCATTTTTCATAGATGTCGAGAATCATGCTGGTTTCAACACCGTACCCGATGGGAAACGGAATTGCTTCAAATATTTCTCGAAAGCCGGCATATTCACCCGATAATGGTTGTAAAATCTGGGTAAGCTCTGGAAAAAATAAAGAAAACAGGGGCCTAACCACAAGTTCGGTAACCCGGCCGCCGCCGGTGGGCCTGATTTTGCTTTTTCCGATAGCAATCGGTCTGTCATAAAATGCCTTAACGTATTTAATTTTATCAAAAAGGATAAGCGGCCCTAAAAGGGCATAAACAAATCGATGGTGGATGTTTTTTATGTCTGCATCAATGTAAACGATAATATCACCCTTGGTAACATAAAGGGCTTTCCAGAGATTTTCACCTTTGCCTTTGAACGCTTCAAGATCAGGTAAAATTTCCGTTGCTTTATAAACATCGGCACCAAATGATCTGGCGATTTCTCTGGTTTTGTCTGTTGATTCGGAGTCGATAACAACAATTTCGTCCAGAAGCGGATAGCGGGTCATTAGCTCTGATTTCACAATCAGAATTTCTTTTGCTATAGTCTTTTCTTCATTTAAGGTGGGCAGGCACAAAGAAATTTTCAGATTTTTTCTTTGTTTTTCCTCAACAAGTCGATCGAGATCGTTAAATTCAGAATAATGGAATGTATTTTTTTCAAGCCAGCTACTCTTCATCGCACACCCCGCTGTCAATGGCCATAATCACTCCGATAATCTGTGCGATCCCTTTGAACATGGGTTCAATTTCGGCGGTGGCATTGATGTGTTGATGGTTTTCTCCCCGGGTAATTCCGAGGGTCACCGCCGGTACCTTGCGTGAAAGGAAAATGGATAGTTCGGATTCGCTCGGTTCGCTTATCGGTGTTAAATCAAGTTTCTTCATAACCTCTACCGTACTTTTTACCAGGGGATGATTATACTTTATTCTTGCCGCATTGATATTGCTGAGCGTTTTCAGCTTCAGCTCAACTTCATATTCGTGGCTTATACCTTCTATAATATCTTTAATGTTGTTGAAAATGGATTTTACCATTTTATCGGAGTTGCTTTGAATCTCAAAACCGAGTTTTGCATCATAAGCGATCACACCATGCTTGAAACCACCTGAAATTTTCCCGATGATTACCCTTGAACGGGGTCTTTGAGGCAAGCGAAGCTTTAAAATCTGGTTGATCACCTCATTTAATATCAAAATCGCATTGGGTTTGAATTTGTGTTCCCACCCATTGGTAGTAGAAATGTTGCAGTCAACTTCACATCGAATCATTCCGTCAGCATAATAATTAAGTCTTCCGAGTTCATAACTTTCGATGCAAACCGCACCCCTTATGGGAGTACTCCATGTCTTTAAAAGGTGCCTGATGCCTCTAAGGTTTCCCCTGCCTAAAGATTGTATAACACCCGCCAGAACGATGTCGGATTCAAAGCTCAAGTTTAATCTTCGAAAAATTTCCGGCAATGAGACCAGAACCCCGACACCGATGGAATTTTCCGTGACGCCCGCGCCGGTCATTGAATCTGATCTGATGGTATAATAATGGTCAATATCTGTTCCCCAAATCGTATCAAGGTGTGCAACCACAAAAATAGGCGGTCGTGTTTCCGAGGTTCCCTTGATAATGCCAATGGGATTTCTGTACCCGTCCGTAGTACATTCATCAACACGGAAATCCGCCAGTCTCTCCATAAAAACACTGGTGCGTCTTTTCTCTTTAAACGTGGGGGCCGGTATCTGACCAATCAATACGATGTTGGTAATAATGGTCTCTTTGATGGATTTGATCGTATCGACAAATGCCGGAAGGTTATCGAGATAGCTATCCATGTTGACTCCATTGAAATATTTTGGATGCTTTTAAAACACTTAAGAATACACCAAAACATATGAAAAGGTCAATATGTCTTTGTATTCTAACCCTGGACAGGCGCGTTTGAATCCCAATATAGCGAGAACGCTCCACAACGGCGTGTTTCTCTTTCCAACCGACTGAAACTTGTGCTTAAGCACCCGTAAGCCCGAGCCGCGCCAGAGTTGTTAAGAACAATCCATCGCTAACTAAATTATCCCATTGATTTTTTAAGGCATTATTTCATTCAGCTCAGGCTAACGCGTACTAAAGCCCTTCAAACAGTCAGTCGGTTGGAAAGAGAAACACGCCGTCGCTACGCTGCACACTCGATGACTAGCATCTCCGGCAAATGCGACAATTGCAGAACTTAGGTTGTAATATAGTGCTGTTTTATCGCCTCGCATAATCCCGGAATGGTATAAGATTCTGCAATAATGTGGATATCAAATCCCAGATTACGTGCCGTATCCGCGGTTATGGGGCCGATGCTTGCGACCGTGACTCCCTGCATCAAGTTCTGGAGATCTTCGGATGGGAGAAGGGCATGAAAATTTTTTACCGTCGATGAACTTGTAAAGGTTATCAGATCTATTGTTTTGTCTTTAAGCCGTTTCAGCAAAAGATCAGCGTTGTCCTGAACCGATCGGGTACAATATGCAGTGACTTCATCCACAATAGCTCCCATCCGGGTCAATTCTAAAGGAAGGATGGGCCGTGCCTCCTTTGCCCGGGGGAGCAATATCTTTTTACCGTTTATATCTTTATCGCCAAATGCCTTGATAATGGACTCAGCCCGGTAACTTTCAGGGACAATATCGCTGTGTA
>JASFLX010000164.1:0-7092 GCA_050117895.1 Desulfobacterales bacterium
TTATGGTTTCTTAGCCCCCTTTGATTTTCGGATATAAGCCTTGACCTTGTCCACATATGCATGGATATCGCATTTGCGTTCCAATCCCGAGGCCATCATACAACGAACTTTACCGTAAATCGGCCGTTGGGGCCATGCACGGTCGTGCATACCGAAAATCCATGCCACTCCGGCATAGGAATTGGGATCCCGGCCATCCAAAAAATACTTATTATTGATGGCCAAGGTATTACGAAATGCCCATTTCGGTGAGGATGACCACTCCAATATTTTTTTGCCCCAGTACATACGCATGTAATTGTGCATGAATCCGGTATATTTCATTTCCTGCATGGCGGCATTCCAATAGGGATCGTGCGTCTTGGCGTCTTCTAATTGCCTGCGGGTATACGTATACGGCCGGTGGTCCTTTCGATGGTCGTTGAGCGTCTGTTTTGCCCATTCCGGAAGACCATCGAAACTATCATAGCCCTGATGGTAGTAAACGAAGTTGGCGGCCAGTTCCCGCCGCACGATGAGTTCTTCCAAAAACGACGCCTTGGCCGAATCCAGATCATGATCCGCTTTGTTGATCTTCAGCGCCAGATAGAGCGGGGAGATTTGACCGAAATGCAGATACATGCTCATGTGCGAGATGTCGTCGGTCTGGGGCTGGTTGTGATTTTTTTCGTAGTTTTTCAATCTCGCCCGGATAAAATTGCCGAAGATTTTTTTGGCCCGGGATGTTCCCCCTTTGAAAAAGCGGGTCACGTCGGGAACGGTGCGATCAATGTTTAACAATGATAAAATATCCGCTGGCCCTTTCCATTCAAGACCAACAAGGGGAATGTTCACGGTAGGATGCTGAACCTTAACCGGCTTGAGTTCGATCAGATAATCATCAAGATGTTTTTGTATCTTGGGTCGAATGGTTCGGGCGGCATATTCGGCTTTGGGGGAGACCGTTTCCAAGGGAACGACCACATCGGATTCCACCTGAACAACCCTGCAAGAAGCTTTCCGTGCGACCCGGTCTCTCCATAATCTTTGATGTTTGAGATAGCCGCGATCGCAGACGATCATCGCGGCATCTTGACCCAATTCCAATGCCACATCCGGCGGCGATCCCCGGCGAACCACCATATGAATGCCACGCTTTTCGAGCAACGCCTTGGTTTCCGTCAAACCTTCCAGCATAAACGTATAATGGCGTAGATTTGCTCCCGGATAATCGTCCATGAGTCCGAATGCCACTACAACGCCAATGCCAAGGCGATTGGCCTGAAGCACCGCATATTCCAGTGCGTGATTGTACTCGGCCCGCTGGGATTGCTGCATCCAGTACAATACGTAATCTTCATCCAAACGGATATCCACATCGTTTAATTGCCGAATGCGAGTATCCTGGATGTTGTGGTAATAGATCATATGTTTTAAAATGGTTTCTCTTTAAGAAGACCTATGATTCCGACGGGAATGCACACGAGTCGTGAAGTCTTGGCGTAAAACGCTCGGGACCGGATACAATGGGTTTTTCAATAGCCCTGGCAATACCATGAAGCATTCCAAAAAATATCCATTCATGAAACGGATAGAAGATATACCAGTAGATTATTCCCCCCAACCCTTTGGGTAAAAAGCGCGACAGCATTTGCAAGTTCGTGTCATGCGCTCCTGTTGAATCGATTTTAAATTCCAGTAAGGCTTCGCCGGGAACCTTCATTTCGGCCAGTAATGACAACTGCTCCTTGGGCGAAACATCCAGTACTCGCCAGAAATCCAGAGCGTCTCCAACCCCCAGTTCGGTCGGATGGCGCCGCCCGCGACGCAAACCCACCCCACCAACGAATCGATCCATCAAACCTCTCAGCCACCACAGACGGTCGGCATAATAATATCCGGTCTGCCCTCCAATCCTACTGATGGCAGACCATACGTCATCCAATGGGGCTTTTAAACGAACGCGATAACCGCACTGCATAATGGTACCGCCGGCCCAATTTGCATCACCGCAATGGGCCCACTCCGGTGTTACCATATCTCCGGCATCGGCCCAGCAGGTATCTACCTGTTCCTGGATGATTTTGTCCAAAGCCGTCCGAATGGCGTCTCGGGGACTAAGCAGTTTCTGAGGAATGATCGATTGAATCCGTTGGTCTGAACATACGGCATTGCTGCTCAACCCTTCGGTCAACGGCAAAGCAATTGAGTGCGGCACCGGGCTGATGAGATGTATCCAGTAAGCACTGAGGGTGGGGGTGAGCACGGGAACCGGTATGATCCATCGTTTGGGCAATCTTGCTTCCCGGGTATAAATATCCAGCAGGTCCCGATAGGTCAGAACATCCGGTCCGCCGATATCATAGGTTTGTCCAATGGTTTCATCATGTTCCAGGCAGCCCACCAGGTAGTTGACAACATTTCGGATGGCAATCGGCTGGTTCAAGGATCTGACCCAACGCGGTGTAATCATCACGGGAAGGCGTTCCACCAGGTACCGCAATATCTCAAAGGACGCACTGCCGGATCCTAAAATCATGGGTGCCCGCAAATCGGTCACCGGCACTCTGCCGGATTGAAGAATATCCGCCACTTCAATTCGGGAACGAAGATGCTTGCTTAAAGAGCCCTTTTTTTTCTCAGCAAGACCTCCGAGATAAATCATTCGTTCGATACCTGAAAATTCCGCTGCCGATACCATATTTTTGGCCGCCCGGCGGTCGGCTTCAACAAACTTGTGTTTCTGAGCGATCATGGAATGGACCAGATAATAGGCCGCTCCACAGCCCGAAAGCGCCTTTTTCAAAGATTCTACATCAAGAACATCTCCTTTTACCCGTTCCACTTTTGGGTGATGCCCCCAAGGACGACAGGCTAATTTTTCCAGGGATCTCCCCATGGCGCGCACCCGATACCCTTGGTCCAGCAGGGCTGGAATCAACCGTCCGCCCACATAGCCGGTGGCTCCGGCAACCAGAATCGGTTTGTCGTTTTTCATTTATATTACCTCGTTTTCATACGTGATTGCGCAACTTCAATGCAATTGGATGCGGATTTAAATAAATCTGTTGCGCCAAATACGGTTGTTTGTATTTTCGTACATAATGGTTCAGCAGGGTCACCGGTACGATCAAAGGAACATGTTCCTGCCTGTATCGTTGAATGATTTCAAGGAGTTCCTGTTTCTCGTCCGGAGACAGCTGTTTTTTAAAGTACCCCATGATGTGCTGCAGTACGTTGATATTCTTCTTTAGAGTGGTCTTTAGTCTCAAAGCCGCCATCAACAGGGTCTCGTACTGTGTAAACAAATCTTTCATGGGAAGGTCTTTGCCTCCGGCAACCAGCTTTCCCATCATTTGTGAATGGCTGGGACTATGGGACATAATGAGCAGCTTGTGCCGGCTATGATAATCAACCAGATTTCCCATATTTTTCTCTTTGGATAGTGTTTGCCGCCAGCGCATCAAGGTAAAAATTTGTTCGATAAAGGTCTCCCTGAGTTTGGAATCATGCAGCCGGCCCTCTTCTTCCACCGGAATTAACGGAAAGTGCTCCGTAAACACACGGGCAAATATGCCCTGACCTTTTTTTTGGGGCATTCCTTTGGAAGTTCTAACCGGAACTCGAAACAGCCCGCTGCTGGGAGAGTTTTTTTTGAAAACAAACCCACACAGGTTTTCTTTTTCCAATTCTTCAACTTTTTTCCGAGCCCATTCGGTCATTCTGTGAGTGTGGTCGATGTTTGTTTTAGAAGTGACCAGATTGGGATTGTCCGGATCCCCGACCAGACGGAGGGTCTCCCGGGGAACGCCCATTCCGCACTCCACCTCCGGGCATACCGGCACGTATTCCACATATTTCCCCAGTATGTCGGTCAGGTATCGATCCCTTGAATGTCCCCCGTTCCAGCGAACTTCCTGCCCCATTAAACACGCACTGACACCCAGTTTAATTTTTTCGTCCATGGCTCACCTCATGTTGATTTGTCATCCTTCATTGATACTTTATCTTAAAAATGCTATTTTTCTGAATATAAATAATGAACGTCAGATTTGGGGCTTCGCCCCACTTAGAATAAAGGATTATAGGCGGACGATGATGCTCGAAAAAATGAAAAATTTTGTCAAAAAAAAGAATATTTGTGTTCTTTCCACGGCTTCCGGCAACAAGCCCTATTGTTCACTCATGGCCTATATCACCGATGCAACCTGTGAAGAAATTTACATGGTTACACACAAAAATACGACCAAATTCAATAACCTTCAGAAAAACCCTTGGGTCAGTCTGTTGATCGACTCTCGGGAAACACAACCCAGATCCAACGCCCGGGCATTGACCATTAACGGTGTTTTTGTCCCCCTTCTCGATGAGGGCAAAAAACAAAATATTCGAGACAATATGCTGAAATCTTTTCCTCATATGAAAGATTTCATCCACCATCCGGAATCAGAACTTATCCGTATAAAAATTAACTCACTGTTGCTTTTGGAAGGCTTAACCCAATCACATTTTGTGTCCCTGTAAAACCTGTGAAAAATGTCCAATTTTGCCTGCCCAGTTAAATCCGTATTTCATATTTAACCGGGGTTCAAGATCAAGGCAATTCTGCAGGATAGCAGAATTGGACAGCTGTCAAGCTGCCCGCAAGGGCGAGGGGCATGGACGCCCTGAGTCAACATAAAAACTTTAGCCACAGACATACATTGAGTATTTCGAGGACTAAAATTTTTTTCTGACGATGGGATTGGGCAAAAGGGGGCGTTTTTCACAGGTTTTTAAAATGGTAACTATCCCCAAATACCCATCCACCGTAATCTCATCGCCGGTATGAATCAAAGCAGTTGCATCCGGAATGCCAGTGACACACGGTAATCCGTATTCCCTGGCGATAATGGCCCCGTGAATCAGCATTCCCCCCCGGCGCTCCACAACGCCTGCCGCCAGAGGGATGACGAAGGTTGTGTTTGGATCCACCGCATCACAGACAAGGATTTCAGAGTGTTTGAAATCCTGCAGATCCAAATGTTGACGGACCACCCGGGCCATGCCTTTGGATAATCCCGGTCCGGCCGGCTGCCCCACAAGCTGTCTCGGATTTACCTTAATCCCATTTGTATTCTTTTGTAAAGAAGCTTTTCGATTGAAAGTACCATCATCCAAATCTTGAATTGCCGATTTGAGATCATCGAATTCGATTTTGCGCGTTTCGCGGTGTTCAAAACTTTCAACACGGGATTTTGCTTCCTTCACAGCCCGTAACAGTTGTGCCTCAATTTTTCCCAGATAAATATTGTCGTCGTCCCGAAGGCGATAACTGCTGCGTGCAAGATCCAACAGTTCCTCGGCTTCTTTGCGCTTGGGACCTTGGAAACATTCTAGAAATTTCTGCTGCAATGCTCGAGCGCCGTTCGGCTTTTTACGAGATGCCAATGAAGACGGGTTGACCGCCATCTCCAGCAGCAGTTTAAAAAGCGGCCGGGTATCGGTGGCACATTCTGTGCCTCCGGTAACCGCACAGGACAGATCCCCAAATTTTTCGATGAACTCATCCACCTTTTTTCCAAATTCCGAATTGAGGTCAAACGCTTCCCCGGAATTTAGACGTTCAAAAAGTTGACGATCTTTGCGAACCATGGATGCCATATCTTCCATGAGTTGATTTCTTTCAAGGCTCGCCATTTTGGTTTGGGTCAGAAGATTCATGAACTCATACGGATCGTCCGGCCGCAAGGCATCATTATAGTACTGGCCGAAAAGGCGAATCCCGTGGGCATACGGAATAAATTCTTCCCAATAGGTGTTGACCCAGTGTTGGTTAATCTTCCGGCGTCGTCTGACTTCATCCGCCAGGTCTCCATTGGATAAAACCATAATATCTTGTTCCGAGAGTTCTTTGGCCGTTTTTTTCATTTCAGGAATCAGCGTTTCTTCAATGGTGGCACGAAGTGCTTTTAAATTTTCAACACTTCGGTGGAGGCTGAGATACCAGGCGCGTTTATCTTGTGTTTCACCGGGAGACAAGGTTGTGATGGGTCGCGATTGCAGAACGTAGAGCGTATCATTTTTAATGGTCCATTCAAGGTCCTGCGGGGCTTTAAATAACCCTTCCGAGCGGTCGGCCAATTCAGATATATTCAGAGCCTCACGGCTGCTCAGAGGGGGTCGCCCGGACAAATCTTCGGGCAAGGGCGCGATCTCCACGCCGTTTTCTGACGAAATCATCCAATGTTCTCTTTGGGCCGGTTTGTGGGACAGCACTGTTTTTTTGTCTCGATCCAGAATCCAGCGATCCGGTTCTATCCTTCCATCCACAAGCCCTTGGTTTAGCCCGTAGACAGCTTCAATAATAATTTGGGTCTCATCATTGGGGTTCTGACTGAACACCACCCCGGATCGATTTCCGGCCACCGTTTCCTGAAGTACGACGGCCATGGCGCTTTTTTCAACGTCCAATCCGATTTCTTGGCGATAAAGCAGAGCAGCATCGGACCACAATGACGCCCAGACCCGTCGAATATGATCCAGGATCGATGAGGTTCCCCGGACGTTGATAAACGATTCATGAAGGCCTGCGAAAGAAGAACCCGAAGCATCTTCGTCCGGTGCTGATGAGCGAACGGCAAGTGTCTTGCCGCTGAAGCGGGAGTTAATTTTTTCGGTTAAGTATGAGTTGAGAGGCTCGGAAATCTGCTTTTTCAAAAATATATTTCGAATACGGGTGGCACAATCCCAGATCTCTTCCCATCTCATGTCTTTAAATCTCTTACGATTCAACTCAAGGAGTATGCGTTCTCGTAATCCTGCGGCATTCACAAATACGTTGTACGCATCAACGGTTAGAAACAAGGTGTCCGGAATCTTAAATCCCTCTCGGGCCATGAGGGACAACGCATAGGCTTTTGGACCGATGCGGCTACGATGATCCGTACTGATTTCAAATGGTGATAAGATCCAGTTCATTGATCGATGTGCAATTCCATGACCTGTTGAAAATTTTTCACAATAACATATGTCGTTATGGTGACGCCCACCACCGCACATGTGGGTGAGGTTGCAAATGCTTCCAGATAAGGGTGTTTGGTTAAGTAAAGACGGAGAATTTCATCTTTTTCG
>JASFLX010000165.1:0-7066 GCA_050117895.1 Desulfobacterales bacterium
TCATGATGTCTAATATCAGGTCAAATGTACCGGCTTTCTCTTCAGTGCTGTGTTCTATGGGGGCTGACCCTGCAAACGGAATGGAACTTACCGAGACCTGATCTTCCCGGTCTTCATTATAACCCATTGCTTTTTTGACTATTTCTTCGAATGTTTTGATTTCCTCTTCACTTCTCGGAATGTATTTTTTTTGGGTGCTTCCATCTTCCAATTTCTCTAATTCATAATTCCCATCAATGACTGCCGCAACGGATAGTCGACTGATTTTACCTGCCGGTTTTAGCGTTGTTCGTATGATCTTATTGATTTCATAATTTGTGGCAACGTCCTTTTTTGTCTTTTTATTCTGAGTTTGATCCGGAGACGGCACAACACCTCTTCTCTTATCAATTAACGTAAGTGCTGTTTTTTTTCCTTTTTCACCTGCCTGCATGATTTCTTCAATATTTCTCGAACTTCTGACAGCCGTTGCCAATGGATCATATTCCTCTTCACTTAAGGTAACTTTATCAAATTCGATTTCCGCATTTACCCTAACAATGGCCATGCCGGAACCCACAATTTTTTCCAACATGCTTTGAACATTTGTTTTTATCTCATTTTCAACATTTGTTTTATAGTCTAACTGCGCATTGCTGAGTTCAGAAGAAGATTCATCGCTGATTCCGCCCTTGAAGATCAGCCTTCCTTTTGTATCAACAACCGTGACATGTTCCGGTTCAAGCCCTTCAATGGCACTGGCTACAAGGTGTACGATTGCTGTTAATTTCCCAGGGGGTAAGTTTGAACGCAAGTCCAGTTGTATTGACGCTGATGCCGGCTCCCTGTCTTCGATAAAAATAGATTCTTCAGGAATGGCGATAAACACTCTGGAACCATTAACCTCTCTAAACCGGTTTATGGTTCTCGACAGCTCACCTTGCAGGGCTCTTCTGTAATTCAATTCCTGTACAAATTTAGTGGTTTTAAAATCCGTATGGTCAAATATTTCAAACCCCACATTACCGCCGTTAGGCAGACCGTCACCTGCCAAGGACAGGCGTAATTCGTATACTTTTTCTTCCGGCACCATTATCATAGACCCATTGGCCTCGACTTTGTAAGGAATGCTTCTTTCCTTTAGCTTAGCGGCAATAGCACTTGCATCTCTTTGTGAAAGATTGGAAAATAATATCTGATAATTTTCCTGATTCGTCCAAAAAAACATTAAAGCAAATCCCGTGACTACCAGAATAATGACAAAGACCATGCTGATCTTTTTAGAAAGAGGGAGTGAATTTAATATATTAAAAAATTGCCTGACCGACTCATTCATTCTTGCAACTTCCTTTGTATATGTTTAGCCACAAAAACACGAAGACACCAAAGATTATAATTGGATAACTCGGAAAAAAACAAACTTCATTGTTTTTCATCGTGCCTTAAAACCTTAGTGGCCGATCTGTTCAATTTTGTCGGTAATATAAACCGTTAAAATTGCATACGCATTATTTCTCTATATGCCTCGACAGCCTTATTTCTTATTTTAAGGAGCAACCGCATGGAGATATCGACCTTCTGGAGGTTTATCATTGTCTCATGAATATCTGCTTTTCCTTTCAAAAGATCCACAATCGATTGATTTGCATCTCTCTCCAGACTATTGACCTTGTCCACGGCACCTTTTATAACTTTGCCGAATTCTGTCTGATTCCCCGATGTGACCTTTGCATTATTTTTAAGTGCAACCGGCGGTAAATTCCCAATTTTTAGATCATTCATGTTTTATCTCCCTATTTCAAGTGCTTTAATGGCCATCTTCCGTGTTGCTTTAATAACCGCTATATTGGCTTCAAACGCCCTTTTGGCCATCATCATGTTTGTGGTCTCAACAACAAGATCAATATTCGGTTTGAGCAAATACCCTTCATCATTCGCATCCGGATGGCTTGGGTTATAAACTTTTTTAAATGGACTTGGATCCTCAACCACATCTTCGATTTGAACGCCCTTAACTGTGGAATTTAAAATATCGCCAAAATTCTGGTTCGGTGACTTTGTGCTCATAACCACCATCTTCCTCCGGTAAGGCCCTCCATTTTCCGTTCGGGTCGTCTCAATATTGGATAGGTTGCTTGCAATGATGTCCATCCTTTTTCTCTGGGCATAAAGCCCTGATGCGCTTGTTTCAAGACAAACTAGAAAATTCATTCTATTGTCCTCCTTCTTTAATGACCTCTTTAATTAAAGCTATTTTTCTCAAAAGCGTTTCAACGGCTTGCCTGTACATCAAATTGTTTTCTGTAAGTTTTGTCATCTCTTTATCTATATTGACCCAGTTATAACCGTTCCATTCACCTTTTTCCTCAAAAGTTTCAACCCCCTGATTTTTCATATTCATATGGATATGCCCGGGATTTGTCCGGGTCAAATTCAGCTGATTATCGGTTTCCAGGGCCCGCGCTAGCGCTTCTTTGAAATTGATATCTTTTGGCTTGTATTTTGGTGTATCAATATTACTGACATTACTGGCTATAACAGCATTTCTTTTCTGAGTGATACGTATTGCCTTATCAAGGTCATTGAATATTTTACTAAACGATAGTTTGTCCGGCATGATATTTTCCTTTATCTATTTTTTTTCGGCCAAATAAAATACTAGCAATTTGCATGCCTCTTTTATTGAATTTCCATTTTTTTTCTGTATTCATTTAATTTGTTTCTCAATGTCCGAACGCTTATCCCTAATATTTCGGCTGCATGGGTCCTGTTACCATTGGTTTGATCCAGAGTCGTGAAAATCACATTTTTCTCCATTTCTTTTAAAGAGATTGTCGGCATAAAAGGATGGGCCGCCGTTACGGGCTGTCTGTTTTTTTCAGTCAAAAAAAGATGTTCCGCATCTATAAAATCTCCCTTGCACATAAGAACCGCCCGTTCAATTACATTCTCAAACTCTCTAACATTCCCCTTCCATGGCATCTGCATAAGTGAAGCCAGCGCCTCCTGGGTCAACCCTTTGACAGATCTTCTATTTATACCGCAGTACTTTTCGATGAAATAATCTGCCAGCCAAGGTATATCATCTTTCCTCTCTCTTAACGGGGGTAAATGAAACGGTATTACATGTAAACGATAATGAAGATCTTCCCTGAATTTTCCCTCATCAATCTGTTTTTCTATATCCCTGTTTGTGGTAGCAATAAATCTGACATCCACAGGCACCGGAGCGGTTCCGCCAATCCTGTCAATCTCCTTTTCCTGCAAAACCCTTAACAATTTGGACTGAAGCTGATAATCCATCTCGCTGATCTCATCCAGAAGCAAAGTTCCATGATTGGCCAGTTCAAATTTGCCTTTTTTTCTGGATATTGCACCGGTGAAGGAGCCCTTTTCATGTCCGAACAATTCGCTTTCCAGCAGAGATTCAGGGAGCGCGGCACAATTAATGGCCACAAATGCCTTATCTTTCCGGGAGCTATAATTATGGATATGCCTGGCAAACAGCTCTTTGCCGGTTCCGGACTCCCCTTGAATAAATACCGACGCATTGCTGTCTGCCACCTCTTTTGCCAGTTTTAAGATCCTTTTCATTTCCTTGTTTTTGGTTATTATTGTAAATTTACCATTCGATACGTTCTGATGAGTTGCCTTTAAACCATTGGATATGTATGAGACAATGATTTCTATCATTTTAAGCGTCAGGGGTTTTAACAAAAAATCTTTTGCACCCAGTTTCATCGCCTCCACCGCTTCCTCGACTCGGGCATTCGCTGAAATGAGAATGACCGGCAAAGATGCATTGACTTCTTTTATTCGTTTTAAAAGGCCTAACCCATCTGCCTGCGGCAAATCCATGTCGGTGATAACCAGATCATAATGGTCCCTGATTATCTCCTCAAAAGCCGTCCGGCCGTTATTGGCAGTTTTAACCTGACAGCCGGATTCAATAAAAACTTTGCACATATGAGTTGACTGATCGTCAATGTTATTTTCAGCCAGTAATATCTTCTTTCCTATCATTACTAAATTTTCTCCGATTTTTGAGCAGAATTTAACGTCTCGGAAATTTTATCACTATTAAAATTAATCTCTTTAATCTTTTCTTGAGCAAGATTACTCCAGAAAGGATCATTTAGGCTCGAAATTTGATTATAGAGAGCAAGGGAATCTTCTTTTTTATTTAATAGTAAATAACATTGAGCAATTTTGAACTTTAAAGAAATTTTATCGCTTTTCTCCGTTGCCGTTTCCTTAGCCTGATTAAAAAAAGTAACGGCTTTTTTTGCATAGCCGAGATTAAGATAGATATCTCCTATCTCCTGACAGATATTGTAACCAGGAAATTCGCAACCTTTTTTTATGCCGTTTGCCTCGTTTATTGCCTTTAAGGCCTTTTCATTCGAGTGACTCCCCGTTAATGCCTTTGCCTTTTCTACCAGAAGCATTGCCCTTTTGCATTTTGTTACAGGGTATCTTAAAGCCACAGAGATCGAGTCTGCCGCCAGCTTATATTTCTTTTGCTTCAAAAGAATACTTCCCTTTAGCTGGTATGCTTCCGAAACGTATTTGTCTGACGGGTGCTTTTCTGTTAAAATATCAAATCTTTTTAATGCACTTTTAAATTGCTTTATTTTAACCAAATGTTTGCCAACAAAAAACAAAAGATCAGGGGGCTTTTCACTGTCAAACAAAAGGGGGTCGGCCTTTTTAAATATTTCTGTGGCTGTTTTCTCAAGATTCATATTATTAAAGGCTCTTGCCACTGGCAAATACAACTCGGGAGCATTCACCATTGAAAACAGCTCTTTTTCCTTAAGGTAGAAATTTATGACGTTTATATGCTTTTTCCCTTTAATCTTTTGCTCTAGGATACCCTGCATCGCCACGAGTAAAGCATGCCTCATTTCTTTTTTCAGGGATGTGCCTGGATACTTTTTTTTCAACTCCTTTAAAACGTGAAAACTCTTTTCATACTTTTTGTCTTTTTGATATGTAATAGCCAGCTTCAGCGAAGAGAGTTGCACCAAAGGATTCTTTTCCTCTTTATCAATAGAATCTTTTACAATATTTTCATAAATCTCTGTCGGCGAACCGATCTCTTTTCTGTTTTTTTCTATCCAATTTATTTCCTCTTGTTGTTCCGCCAGCCTGATTTGGCTTATAATCGCACCATCAGTTTTTGGGTAGCGTTCAAGAACTATTCTATAAATTTTTGCAGCATCCTCCATTAAATTCTCATTTCGATATGTGTCGCCAATTTGAGTGAGTATGAGATGGTTCACTTCTCGACCGGGACAAATATTATAAAACCTAAACAGGTTTTCTCTGGCTCTGATATTATCTCCAATTTGATAATAGTTATATCCCAAATACAAAGAAATCTCCGGATACTTAATTATGTTTTCCGGATCAGCTTGCTTGAGTTTGTTAAGAATATTAAGAGAGTCATGAAACCTGTTCATTTCATAAAGCATCTTGGCCTTTAATTTTCTTGCTTCCATTCTTTCCGGCATATCCGGCAACAAGGTAGTTGTATCTTCCAAAACGTTCAACACGGACAGAGCGTCTTTTCTTTTTTTTTTTAATAACAATACGTCTACCTTCTTCCTCAAAGCCTTCACCACCCATGTGGAGTCTTTGTCTTTCTTTATAACAAGGTTATAATATCCTAAAGCCTCATAATAATTTTCGATTTTAAAATACAGGTTCCCTATACAAAAGAGGGCCTCCGGCACATAATCTGATTCGGGAAATCTATTGACGGCGTTCTCATAATGATCTTTAATTTCATTAAAATGATCCGAAATAGATCGGGAGTTTAATTTTTCATAAGACTTTGCCAAGAGAAAATATGCCCTCTCGGCATATCTTCCTTCCGGATATGTTTTGATGAGATGATTTAGTTTTTCAATGGTACCAGACCAGTCTTGAACGTTGTAATATCCAAGACTTTTCTGAAACAATTCGGTGTCCCGGCGGCCGTCATTTGTCACCGGCCGGGTCAATTTATTTTCAAGAATCGCTTTTGTCCGACGCTCTCCTTCCGAACTTTCTCGGGCTTTAATAACATTTTCCACTTCATGTTCTTGAATTTCAATGTCATTATTCAACATTTCCGGATTGTCGGGAACCACTTTATGCACATCCGAATTTTCTTTTTGGGCAAGTACGGCATCTGACTGGCTATTACCCGCCTCGGTATTCTCATGCACGTTTGATTCCGCCATTTTCTTGCCGGGGTCCCTTTGGTGAATGATATCGCCCCTGTCTTGTTCTTTATCCATTTTTTGTTCTGATAAAAGAGAAACAGCCAACCCATTATCAACAGACCGGGTGGTAAAGCCGGGGATATCAACCCCTTTTATGTCTAATACCAGCCTGATCTTTTTAGGGTGATATCCTATCCTTATTATTTTCAAACTTGGGCTTTCTGCAGAAATTGAAGCCGTTCCGAGCAAATCCGTATTACAAATTATATCAACAACAATCCGTGGCGGTGATTCAAGGGTTGTGGTTGCGTATTCAGAAATTCTGCCGTCCCCCATAATATTTATGGTTGTTCCTGATTTAGATTCATGCATTGTAATTGATATGATCCTGCTTATAACTGCCTGATTTAAAATCGGAATAGATGGTTGTACACCGCCATTCATTTCAACCGGTCGCAACAGAAAAAAAAAGGATAAAATTAAGGCATAGATATGTCTTGTAGAGCAGCATCTCATAAGAGCCCTTTACAGCAATTACTATGCCAATGATATAAAAGTTCAGGCTTTGCTCAATTGGGTATGATAAATTGTTGGGAAACCGGAATTGCGAGGATCCGACTACAGCGAGATCAGCTTAGACACGGGCTTTTTTAACATATTGGTTTAGTTGATAAAGAGCTGAATCGTCGGGTTGGCTCGTTGGGCTTCTGCTTAAGAAACCAGGAGTTCACTACGTGATATAGGAGGAGAATGTTAGAATGATGGAATGGTGGAATAATAGGTCTCAAAAAAGCAGGTGTTGTGATGTTTACCGTCATTTTTTTGACAATCCAAAAATTAGTAACTTGGCCCTATAAGCGCTATGTTTTTTGGTA
>JASFLX010000166.1:0-6971 GCA_050117895.1 Desulfobacterales bacterium
AAGCCAAGATGGGGTATGGTCAAGCTCCCACATCCTTGGCGGTACACATCCGACCATCATTTGTTCACTTTCTCCTGAAAATGCCAAACGCCGGTAAGCTCTGACCCAAACACATTGTCGTTCAGGAAAAATCTCACATCTACCGTCTCTGCTGCCGCCGCAGGCCCCGTTTCGTGTATGCTTCGGACATTGAGCTTCCGGACAAAGAAAGGCCACATGTTGAATTCCGCAATCTCCGCATTGCTCACACCCCAGTAGAAGCTTCTTTATGAAACTTTCAAACTGGTGGACCATCTGTTTGGCGCCCGGACGACCATCGAGCCAGCCACATAACTTGCTGAAAAATGGAGCGGCTTTGGATTCAAAAGAAAAAAATGCTCCATGCAAGTATTTTAGCATTTGAAAATGTATTTTTTCGCAAACCCCCAATTGAGGCGGTTTTTTCCCGAACTCCGGTATCGGCACGTCACATCTAGAATCCTTTGGAAAAACATAGAACCCTTTGAAAATTGGAAATTCAAACTCGGCCAGGAACTCCTTCCAGCCATGTTCAATTTCCTGCATACGATTCAGGATACGACCCGCCACGTTAAAATCATGATGGATGCCGCCGATGTGCATCCCTCGATAGCCCAATCCTTTGAGTATGGCGCCCAGCTTTGCAATCCGTTCAACCGCCGTTTTACGACCCTGTTTCGAATCACGCCATTCAACTTCAACCTGTTTCAGTAGTTTATCAGTAACGACTGCGCCCGGCACTGCTCCTTGATTCATAATCCTTGCCGCTCTGGGAGTCAAAACATATGTGGAACCGAACACGGGAATATCTATTTCGGCCAATTTTAAAATGCTGATCAATTCGGCAAATTTATATGCGTCATATCCCAATTGAGTGATTATAAATTGTGCACCGGCGGCAATTTTTCGGCAAAGCTTTGCATATTGGGCAAAGCATTCGGCTTCGGTGTATTTAAATGGTGAAACCGCGCATCCCGGAAAAAAATCGTCAGGATCACCGGATTCGTTCATTCTTTGACTGAGCTGCTTCAACATCATGAGCAAATTTACGGAATCCAGATCGAATACCGGTGCCCCTTGACCACCGAATCCCTTACCGGTGTAATCTCCCGTAAGCGCCAGCAGATTTTTCATACCCATCATGGCAAGTTGTAACGCCCGGCTTTCCATACCCACCCTATTGAGGTCCCGGCAGGTAAAGTGCACGACAACGTCCATTCCTACCTTAAAGATCTCGTATCCGATAACATCCGGACTCAGTGAGGGGTTACCTCCCGGATTATCTGTTATTGAAACCGCTGAAATTCGTCCGTCGGAAAACGAATCTTTAGCAATTCCCATAACCGTGTCAACGGATCTACCGATGGATTCTTTTCCGGGAACCAGCTCAAGGGTAATGATAAAATTGTCTGTATTTTGAAGATCGGTTTGAAATACACGTAACATAAGAATTTCATTTTATTTCATCTCGGTTTTGGTGATCAGCTTTTGCGAGCAAAAGCCGATCACCGTTTGATATCCTTTGACTTACCCCAATATTGCCTTCAGATCCTCCTCCGGTGTCTTAATGGGCATGATATTAAATTTTTCCACCAGTACGTTGAGAACGTTGGGAGAAACAAAGGCAGGCAGGCTGGGTCCCAGGCGGATGTTTTTCACGCCGAGGTAAAGCAATGTCAGTAAGATGGCACATGCTTTTTGTTCGTACCAGGACAAAATCATGGAAAGCGGCAAATCGTTGACACCGCAGTTGAACGCATTAGCGAGCGCCACTGCTATCTGAATGGCTGAATACGCATCGTTGCATTGTCCGATATCCAGCAATCTGGGGATTCCACCGATGTCTCCCAGGTCTTTGTCGAAAAACCGGAATTTGCCGCAGGCCAAGGTCAAAACAACACAGTCCTCCGGCACCTGCTCAACAAACCGGGTATAGTAATCTCGTCCGGGTTTGGCACCATCACAGCCACCCACCAGGAAAAAATGGCGAATGGCTTTGTTTTTCACCGCTTCGATAATTTTGTCGGCCACTCCCATCACCGCATTATGGCCGAAACCAACCATCACCTTTTTACCGTTTTGGTCTTCCGAAAAACCGGGAAGCTCCAGTGCTTTTTCAATGACCGGGGTAAAGTTTTTGTCAGCAATATGCCGCACCCCGGGCCAGCCCACAAGACCGGTGGTAAAAATATGGTCTTTATAAGAATCCCTTGGTTTTTGGATACAGTTTGTGGTCATAAGAATGGCGCCGGGAAATTTATCAAACTCTTTGGCCTGATTTTGCCAAGCAGTGCCGTAATGCCCGTAAAAATGCGGATACTTCTTCAGTTCCGGATATCCGTGACAGGGCAGCATCTCCCCATGGGTATATACATATATTCCTTTGTCCTGACTTTGCTTGAGAATATCTTCAATATCCTTTAGATCATGACCGGAAACCAAAATCGCCTTTCCCTTTTTAGCGCCCAGCGGCACCGGTGTCGGTACCGGATGACCATAACCACCGGTATTGGCTGCATCCAGCAGTTCCATGGCCTTGAAATTAATTTTACCGCATTTCATTACAAAACCGATGTAATCATCGACCGAAAGACCTTTATCCAGCGTGACTGCCATTGCCTCGTGTACAAAATCATAGACTGTGTCATCTTCCCGTCCCAAAATGGCGGCGTGGTCCGCATAAGCAGCCAGGCCTTTGAGTCCGTAGATAAGCAGCTCTCTTAGAGATAGAATATCTGGATCCATTGCCGGATCTGACTTGACACCCACCTGTTCGCCCTGATTTACCAGTGCTTCTTTTGTTGATTCCGGGATAAAGTTTGCAGGGCCTTCCGCAAAATCGACCTTACCTCCGGCTGCTTTGACTTTTTCTTTAAGTTTGTCGCGCAGCTTCACCGTCTCATGGATCAGCCTGACAAAGCGATTAGAATCAAAATCAACATTGGTTAAGGTTGAAAAAATCGCTTCACAGGTAAAACGGTTCAGTTTGTTATCGTTGATGCCAGCTTTTCGGCCTTCCACCGCAACCTGGGACAGCCCTTTGACGCTATAGATCAATAAATCCTGCAACGCTGCCACATCCGGTTTTTTGCCGCATACACCAATTTTGGTGCAGCCTTCACCCTTTGACGTCTGTTCACATTGAAAACAAAACATAAGTTACCTCCTTTTAAAGTTCTCCATCTGAAAATCTCTAACTTTAATTGGAAAATAACAGACTAAAAATGAAAACACCTTGATTTAAGTCAAAAATAACAAAAAAATTGTTCAGAGTGAAATCTTGAAACCACTTCTATGAAGAGTTTTGACTCCGCCTCAAATAATTTGAGGCGGAGATCCTCATCATTGAAAAGCAGTTTATTGGCCTGTAAAGAACACTTCTTTTGGTTTGGAGGTATTTCCGGTGGCATTCGGATAGTCTGTTGCTTGATATGCTTTTTTGTTATGCTTGATCAGATCCCGAGCCTCTTCCATATAATTATTATACCGTTTCTTGCATTCATAGAAACCATGCCACCAGGCATAGTCCGGCGCCATCATGGCCGCACCCATGCGGGCTCTCCTTCCTTCATGATGCCACAGTTCATAGTATTCGACTTCCAGTCTTTCATCGAAAAATTTGGTTTTGTCCAGCAGGCCTTTATCGTATAGCTGATTCAACATTTCCTTGGCCGGTTTAAAATAAACATCATTATATTCTGCGACGACCTTATCAAGCTTCACATAATGATCGTCTACCCAGGTTTTCCCATGACACTGGGTGCAGACCACCTTCATCTTATCGCGCTCCGTCTGCCAGTTGGTCTTGGCCGGAAACGGTTTAAACTCTGAAGGCCGGATGGTCAACGGTGCCTGGATCTCCCAGGATAAGCGCTCCGTAACATCATGTGTGGTTAAGGTTGTTCCCGCTCCTGACATATGACAGGATGCACATGTAGGACCCCGAAAATCAACACCCGGTGACCAGGTGCCGGGAGCGGCAGTCCAATTGTAATCGTCACCATGGGCGGTGTAGATATCGCCATGCTTTGACTCCATGTAGATTTCGATCTGCGGATGGTCCGGACCCAAGTGGCATTGACCGCACGCTTCGGGTTTCCTGGCTTCCATGACCGAGAACATATGACGGGTGTGGCAACTGGTACAGCTTCCCTTGCTGCCATCCAGATTGATTCTGCCCACTCCGACGTTGGGCCAGGTCTCAGGGTCAAGCTTACCGTCCTTCATTTTCAATACAGTCCCATGACAATGGAAACAGCCTGTCGCCCGTTCAAAGTCGCTATTCATTCCCTCGTTCAGCCAAGGGTCGATTTTCCATATGATTTCCATTGTATTGGCATGTTTACTTAGACTGTATTGCTTGGCTTCATCAGGATGGCATCTCGAACAATCTTTGGGCGTGACAACGGAAGCAACCGGAATCTTGTATTCAGCGGTTCCGTAAGGCTGATCGGATCGTTTGTACTGCTTGTAATGCTCCTGACTTACGTCCGGATCAAATTCTTCGGCTTTATGACAATCATAGCAGGTGATGTTGGCGCTGGCATGCCGACTATGAGTCCAGTCGGCAAAAAGCCCGGGATGCTCTCGCTTATGACACTCGATGCAGGCGATGGCCTCTTTGGGCATGCTGCGCTCAATTCGAAATTCTTTCTCTTTTGCAACATTCTGGGCCACTCCGGCAGCAGTCAATGCCCCGGTGATCATCAAAACCACCGGTAATGTCCAAAACCATGGTTTTTGAATCATTGGCCGTCTCCTTTTTTTACTTTACCGTTTTTATAACCCCAATCCCCTATAACTGCTTTCATATTGTTTATAGGCATAATACTCTCTGGCAGTATGCACCAGATCCCTGTGGCAATCCACGCATCTTTTTTCATAACCCGGTCTTGCAAAAACCACCGACCGGTGCGCCAGCATTGCTCCTCTTTTGTCGGGCATGTAAAGAATGTTACGATGACATTTTTGGCACTGGTCGTTTTTAAAGGAAAAATAGGCCTTTTGGCGCTGCAATTGGTGGTCGTACCGGCTCATATCTTGTGTAAAATGAACAAAGATATCTTTTATTCCATGAGCCGTTTTCGCATAAAAAAATTCGAAGGTGTCGTGGGGAGCGGGCAGGTGGCAGTCCATGCAATCCGCTACAAATCCCTGTTCATTATTTACATGAGTGGAAGTTTTCCAGGTATTGTAAGCGAACTCGATTTCGTGACAGGTTGCGCAGAATTGCGGTGTCGAGGTCCGTACCATTGTGTAATAACCGAGACTGAACAGAGGAAATGCGATGATAATTCCGACAATAATAAGTATTCCGCTATATATATTTTTTTTCATTTTTATCCTTGCTTTAACTGCTTGAGTTGATGGTGGAAAGCGTAAGATGAAAAATCGAAGCGTAATCAGACTAAAAATAAACATTTCATAAAATTATAATGGTGTCAATATAATGAATATCATTTATTTAATAAGGTGTATTTATAATTAAAAATGACTTTATATCATCTTCAAGCCGGAAGGTTTGCTTCATGTTGAATGGTTCAAGGAAAAAAGATGTTATTTTTTGTTTTTCTTGACATGTAAAATTTTTACGATAAATTTTGGTAAGTTCTCAATAAATTCTGGTGTATAAAATGGTGATTTTTAGCCGGCTCTATAACCAAAATTAATTCAGCAATCGGAGCGTTTGTATGATGAAGTAGCTGATTATTCATGGAGCTTTTAATAAACCATGCAATGGAGGTTATCATGGACAAAATTCTAAGAATCCATATGGGAAATGAAGATGGACCTCAAGCCAGTGAAGAACCGGTGGGTGATTATGCCGGTATGGCCGGTCGCGGCATGACATCGGCAATTATTGCCAAAGAAGTGCCGCCACTTTGTCACCCTCTCGGAAAATACAATAAACTAATCATTGCCCCCGGTATGCTTAGTGGAAGTCATGCCGCTCAGTCCGGAAGAACTTCGGTGGGGTGTAAAAGTCCGTTGACCGGCGGGATCAAGGAAGCCAATGCCGGTGGTCAGGGTGCTCAAGTCCTCGCGCGGTTGGGCTATGCCGCTATTGTACTTGAAGGCAACCCCAAAGATGACACTCTTTATAAAGTGATTGTTAATAAGGACGGAGTAGAAATAATTCCCGATAACCGTCTTAAAATGCTAGGGAACTACGATTTGATAGATAAAATAACGTCAGAATACGGTGACACGGTTGCCTGTATCTCCATCGGTCCGGCCGGCGAGATGAAAATGGCCGCGGCCACGGTAGCCTTTACCGACACGGAACAACGACCGACCCGTCATGCGGGTCGCGGCGGTGTGGGTGCGGTTATGGGCGCCAAAGGCGTCAAGGTCATCATACTGGACGATAACGGGATGCCAACGAGGTCTCCCAAGGATCCGGAAAAGTTCAAAGCGGCAAACAAGAAATTTGTCCAGGGCCTGAAGAAACACCCCATAACGGGCCAGGGGCTTCCGTCATTCGGAACCAACATATTGACCCATGTGATTAACGATGCCGGCGCATTACCCACTCATAATTTTCAAACCGGCCGCTTTGACGGTGCCGCCAATATCAGCGGTGAAACTCAGTCGGAGATCATGAAGTCCCGAGGCGGTAAGGTTGGAAAAGGCTGCCATAAAGGCTGCGTCATTCGATGTTCGGGTATTTATAATGATAAAGACGGTAACTACCTGACCAAACGGACGGAATATGAGACGGTTTGGGCTCACGGCGCCAACTGCGGCATTGACGATATGGATATCCTTGCCATGCTTGACCGGCTGGATGATGATTACGGTCTGGATACCATCGAAATGGGAGCCACCATCGGTGTGGCCATGACGGCCGGACTGGCCAAGTTCGGTGATGGCGAAGCGGCCATTAACCTTTTAAAGGAAGTCGGCAAAGGCACGCCGCTGGGGCGTATTCTTGGAAACGGGGCCGCCATAAC
>JASFLX010000167.1:0-6967 GCA_050117895.1 Desulfobacterales bacterium
GGTTTTCCGTTGGTCAACTTGTAAACACGCATCCATGTTATGCTGAGAACTTTGTTTGATTCATCCTTCCGAAAGGGCACGTTATTTTCAGCCATGCAGGCAACCATGCAACTGCCGCAACCCGTACATTTATCCAGGTCTATCACCATTCCATACTTTTTGGCTTTCTTTTGTTTCATCAGAACCTCTTTGGATTAACGATTATGAATAAAACGATGCACGAAAATATCTTTAATCGTCAATCTTCAATCGTCAATAACATCAGGCTTTGGCCAGTTTGACCCTGATTCCCCAAGCAGCATCCAAACCTGAAACAGGATCATCAACCGGACCGATGAGTTCATTAAAATTGATTCCCTTACCTGCCAAGTATTCGTCGTATGCCGTATGCCCCAGCCCTCTGGGCAGGGCAACAATCCCGGGCATGATACCGTCGAAAAGATGTACTTTGACTTTTGCTTTGCCCACAGGCGTGCTTAACATGACCGGCTGGCCTTCGCGCAGGCCCTGCTCTCCGGCTGTTTTGGGGTTAATCTCAATAAAAACATCCGTGCCTTTGAGAACCGTATCATCAACAGATTTTATAACAAACGGCGGATCACCGATGACACCGTTGGCGAGTCTGAGGGAATCATAAGGCATAAGTATAAGAGGATAATCGGTTTTGTCCCCTTCAATTTTAACCGGTTTAAATGGTTTCAAGGATCCGGTTTCTTTCCTTACAAATTCGAATTTTCCGGAAACCGTATCAAATGATTCTTCACGGGGTTTAGCCACAAAACCGGGATAAGACCAGAATCCTTTTTCAACCATGACCCGCCACTTATAACCCAGCGTTTCTTTAAGACATGCATCATAACTGTCCCACGCAAAAGCATCCGCCACTGTTCCTCCCAACGCTTTGGCTAACCGAATGATGACATCTCCGGTATGTTTGGTATTAAACTGGGGCTTAACCACCGGACGTGAAAGGCCGATAACCGGCCTGGGCATTCCTGCGGGCGTGGGAATATCTTCATAACGCTCGAGATAGACATGATTCGGAAGGATCAGATCCGCGTTTTGAGCCGTTTCATCCATATAAGAAGAAAAACTGATCACAAACGGAATTTTGTCAAAGGCCTTTTTCACTACTTTGCTGTCGGACATGGTATATAACGGATTATCACCGGCGACAAAAAGTGTGTTCAGGGGATATTTTTTCTCTGAGCTGATGGCCTCGGGAAGACGGTTCAACAGGTACCGGGAGAATGGATACTTCTTACTCCCGGCGTCATCCAATCGATCTTTTTGCATCCCGGCTGATGCCTTGGCATCCATTTCAACTTCAGGCCAGTTAATATAATCAGGTTCTGTAACAGCACAGATCCCTCCGTGTTTGTTGACATTGCCGACAAGAGCATTTAATGCATGCACGGCTACACATTCATCAAGACTTCCCGGTGTGATTCCCTGACCCCGGCCGAAAATTGCCAACGGTTTTGAGGCGCGGGCAAAGCTACGGGCAAGGGCAATGATTGTTCTATCGTCGATTCCCGTAACTGTTGCAACGCTATCTGGACCGTAGTTATCCAAGACAAAACGCTTCCAATCATCAAATCCTGAAGAATAATTATAAATAAAATTGTAATCATATAATGATTCCGAGATAATTACATGGGCAATTCCCAGGGCAAGAGCCGCTTCGGTTCCGGGATTGATGGGTATCCATTTATCCGACTTGGCCGCAGTATTGGACAGGCGGGGTTCGATCTGAATCACTTTGGCGCCGGTATCCCGCCAAACGCTGTTAGCCTTGAACATCCTCACCGGCGATCCCCAACCATCCACGATTCCGCTTCCAAAGCTTAAGATAAAGTTAGCGTTTTCAAAATCGAATCCGGGCAACGCTTGAACACCCTGCATCAGATGAAGGGTAAGCTCGTAAGAATCGATGATTGATGGCGTGCGTATAAAATTGGGAGAACCGTAAACGGTCAGAAACCTTTCAAACAACCGGGGTACGGTCCCGCGATCCGAACCTGAAATTAAACCGACCGTTTGGGATTGACCTTTTTCTCTCAAGTCGCCGAGGGTTTCCGCAACCTCTGATACGGCATCTTTCCACGAAATTTTTTCCCATCTTCCCTGGCCTCTTTTACCCACTCTTTTCAGAGGTGTCTTGACCCTCGTAGGGCCGTATAGAAGCTGAAGGCCGGACAGTCCCAGAATGCACAACCCGCCGTTATTTACAGGATGCCCTTTCATTCCTTCTATCTTAACTGCCCGATCATTGATTTTTCGCACCGTAATACCACAACCGCCGGGACAGAGCGTGCAGGAAGAATTGACATAACTGGCTTCACCATCCTCCGGGACAGGCGTCCACGGCCACATTTGTGTCCATATGGCGCTGTCATCCATCAATTTCCATGGCAATGGTGAAAGGGCTGTGCCCGCCGCACCCCCCATTAAAAACGACAGAAAACTTCTTCTACCAATCTTCATCTATTTTACCTCTTAGATAGAGTCAAAAACTCAATTAGGATTCTCTTTGTGAAAAATATCAAGTCAGTTCACTTCGCTCACAATTGGAATGTTGGAATATTGGAACACTGGAATATTGGGTTATACTAAAATTCCTCTTGACAGGAATTTAATTTAGGAATGTCATCTTCTTTAAATCATCATTCCAATATTCCATTATTCCATTTCTGAGTTAAAAATATAAGTCTTAGAAATACAATTATTCCCAATAAATTATAAAATTTCCGAGACGTTTAATTATTTATGACACACAAAACAGGCGCCTCTTTCTGTCTGAACACTACTCCCCTTTTCAGAGGCGGATGTTCCCGGAGAGACCAGGTCAATAAGATGGTCGATCAGGCGCTTTGTGGGAGTTTTAACCCCTGTTTTTTCAATGTTGAAGGTCATACGATGGCATTCCGCACAGTCATCCATTTTCATTCGGTCCCAGGTATTCTTTTTGAAACCGGCGATGCTTTTTCCCCAGATATCCCGGCTGTAACCGGTAATGCGATTCTCTTCATAAACTTTTAAACTTTCCGATTCCCCGATATGCCCGTGACAGGTGACACAGTCCATTCCGGCAGCTTTGACATGAGCGGCATGGGAAAAGAAAACACAATCCGGCTGACGTGAGTATATCAACCATGGGACCTCTCTTCCTTTGGAGACATACTCCTCAAAGAACTTGATTTCATCCGGGGTATCTCCCAAGATTTCTTCATGGCATTCAATGCATTGGTCAAGTTTCGGAACCCCGGAATAGGTGCCGTCCGCTCGAAAGAAATGGCAACTTTCACACCCGTCTTCAACTTCGGCCATATGCAGTACATGGTTAAAATCGATCGGCTGTTTTTTCTTCGAGTAAAGCAGCTTCGGGAAAATGATCCATCCCAAAATAATACTTGCAAACAGTCCGATAATAAAAAACAGGATAACCGGCCCCGCAGATCGGTTATCCTGTTTTTTTGTATTTATTTCCGGGGATGATGTTGCATCACCCTCGCCGCCGGCATCTTCAGCAATCTCTTTAGCATTATCATCCAAAGCACTCATAGAATCTCCGTTATTATAATGAACTTTCATTCCTGAATGGTGAAATAACTTGCGGCTTTGTATCTGCAAATCTATTTTTTGTCAAGGAAAAATCATTCTCCCGTTGCTTAATAAACCTGCAAATTGTCGGTTATGACAACCATAAAGCGAAAGATAAAAATGAAGAGACTTGTGTATGTCAAAGATAAGCGCTTTGGATTAAAACGACTGGGTAAAATCACATATTTTCGGCCACTGAAACCGTCCTGTCACCGAGAATATTAACATAACTTCCCATTTCATTGTCGTACCAGCCGTATATTACCGCCTGTGTTATCGGTACTCTGATTGTTACATCTTTCAATGATCCTAAAATTTCTTTTTCCAATCCCGGTACTTTTTCCAGGTCAACGGTCTGGTCGGCCGTGCGGGTATGGGTTTCATGGCCCTCAATCACGGCAGCAGCCCTCGGCAGCCCGATGATATCCCCCGAAACATTCTGTTTTTCAGAATAGTGGAGGTAGCCGTAAGGATCATCAGATGCCCCTTGCCGGTATATATCGTTAAGCAAATCCCTGCTTGTGGGTTCACCGGACAATTCTTCCTGTAGATTCAACACCAGAATAATCAGAGAACCTGTGGAGATGGGCACTCTTACAGATTCCGCAATGAATCCGATCTCTTTCATTTCCGGAATCACAAGTCTAAGCGCATTGGCAGCACCTGTGGTTGTAAGGATAATGTTGTTCATAATGCTCCTGTTTTTCCTCAGATCGACGGCCCCTGTTTTTGGAAGCCGGTCCAATACCTGCTGTGATCCGGTGGCGGCATGAACGGTTGCCATGGAAGCAGAAAGGATTTTCTTAGGACCCAACGTATTGATAAGGGGTTTTATCATATGAGCCAGACAGGTGGTGGTGCAGGATGCATTGGAAATAATTTTATGGCGCCTGGGATCATAGACATTGTCATTGATCCCCATGACCGTGGTTACCGCATCATCCGGCATGGGTTTACCTTTGTCTTTTATTTTAAAGGGCGCTGAGACAATCACTTTTTCGGCTCCTGCTTCAAGATGGCCGCGCACAGCCCCTTTTGAATGACCCGGAGAAAGGGTCGGGTCAAGAAATTGTCCGGTAGTATCGACAACAAGTTTTACGCCATATTCTTTCCAGTTTATTTCAGCCGGATTTCTAAATGACCTTAAAAAACGAACCCTGACACCGTCAATAGTCATGGAGCCGCTTTTTTCATCCAATGTACTAATGAGCGGCTCTGCTTTTTGGCCATACAAAAACCCGCGGAGCAAACCGTAGGTTGAATCCCTTTCTGCATAATGGGCTATATCTTCCAGTGATGTTCCGGCGTCACGTCCGATATTGACTATAATTTCATCAAAATATTTTCGTGCTACATGGTGCCATACGGCAAGCTTGCCGATCCTGCCAAATCCGTTGATACCGAGTTTCATTCCGCTATTGGTTTCGGTTTTCATGACCATATCCCCTTTTCTAAATTGATTATTTTCGATTGAAAATTGTCGATTTATTTTTGAAATCCTTAAATAATCAATTGTAAATTTTTAATATTCAATGCGTAAAGCTTATTTAACCTTTATCAAGCCTTGATAAACAGACCCCTCACGGCCGTCGATACTGATAGGGTCCCCGGATTTAAGAGCCACTTGGTTAAATTGACAGCTTTTTTCCTTTTCCTTGCAGATAAGATCGCCACATCCCACGATACATGTTTTGCCAAGCCGATAGGCCACAACTGCCGCATGAGAGGTTACGCCGCCCCGGGCCGTAAGAAGGCCGTCCGCCGCATATATTTCCCTGATGTCATCAGGAACGGTATCATTCCTAACAAGAATTAAACATGTCTCCGGTTCTAAAGTTCTCCATTGATCGATTTCTATGAGATCAAAAACGATTCTCCCGCTCATCGCTCCGCCGCTGACCCCGATACCATGCCCTAATAATTTATCCTCCCTAATATCTCCAAGATCAAAGGTTAAAACTTTCTTTCTTTCTCGAATGGCCATATCTCGGCACTGCAAAAAGTATAAACCTTCAATATTGGGGCTCTCAAAAGTAAACTCCATCTCCTGAGGGCTCCATCCTTTTATGTGAATCAACTCATTGGCCCATCCTTTCAATGCGTCATAAATTTCAGGGAAATGGGTTTCAAGGGTGATATCGGTTTCCCTCATTTCGATATCCTGCTGTATAATGGATATGGGCAGGGTATTCACAAGACCGGAAGCCACGTCCTCGCCCTGATTTCCGATAGAAAAATCCCCCCACAACCTCAAGCTGTCTTCCGACCATCTGGGATTATGAGTAAAAATGACGCCGGCACCGGATTGTCTGGAAAGGTTCCCGTAAACCATTTCTTGAACCGTAGCGGCCGTACCCCAGTCATCGGATATCCCAATGATCTTACGGTAGGTTCTTGCTTTGGAAGACTCCCAGGAATCGAAAACCTTTTTAATGGTTACATAAAGCTGCTCAAAAGGATCTTCAATAACATCAATCCCTGAATTCTTTATCATACTTTTGTAAGTCATTGCCACTTTTCGCATCTGCATACCGGCAAATTCTCTTTTAAATCCGATACCCGCCCTTCGCTTCATCTCGCTGATAATTGCATCAAAATCGTCCCTTTCCAGGCCAAAAGCCATGCCGTAACATTGCAAAAACCGTCGATAGCTATCCCAGGCAAACCAGGCATTACCGGTACGTTCTGCAATTCCGGATGCAATGTCTTCATTCATCCCCACATCAAGAAACGTATCCATCATTCCGGGTTGTGAAATGGACGATCCGCTCCTCACGGAAAAAAGAAGAGGGTTTTTGGGATCGCCAAAAGTTTTGCCCGTCACCTTTTCAAGATCAGCGATATGTTTCTTTAACTGTTCCCTGAAATTCTGTTTTGCCGGCGGATAATTGTCTAAGATCTCTCTACATCGAAATGCTTCAGTTGTTATAATAAACCCCGGAGGTATGGGCAGGCCCAAATTTTTCAGCCGGACCAGGTTCAACCCTTTATTGCCCAGATAAATAATGCCGGAAACCCGCTTAGAAACGTTGTTAATAGACGTCATCGCCTTTTCAGGATCATAAAGGAGAAGATCCTGGAGTTTATCCTTGGGTAATTTGTTGGATTGCTGAAAAAGGGTGTTTAAGGTTCGGCTCAAAAACAGATCCAATTGCTGGAGTCCCAATGAGAAGGCTATCCGTTCCCGGAAAAAAATTTCCGAGACCCTGTGTTTCAGCTTTTCGGGGTCAATTGCAGCGCTTTGCGGGAGGTATTTCGGCAGAATCTGATCCAAAGATATCTGAGACATAATCTGGCTAAGATTTTCTCCATGAATATTATTAAAATAATCATTGATGATATTCCGTACCGCCTGGGCGAATCC
>JASFLX010000168.1:0-6907 GCA_050117895.1 Desulfobacterales bacterium
GAACTACAAGGAAAAGCTCGAAAAAGGCGAAGCCAACTTTCATACCCGAACCGATAATTTAATTCCGTTGCTTATGGCTTATGAAGATCTACTGGGGAGCTGTGAAGAAAATCTGGTCAAAGCTGAAGAGGAAGACGGAAGTCCGGTAAGTTTTTTTAAAGCGGATGATTACTTTTTTTATGCCCAGGGTGTTGCAAGCGCCATGGGAACAATTCTGCATGCGGTTCTCGAAGATTTTCTGATTACCGTGGAATCCCGGCGGGGGGCCGAAGTTCTTCATCATGCAATCGAATCGTGTCATCATGCGTCTGAAATCGATCCGTTGTTAATCACCAACAGCAGTCTGGGCGGTATTCTGGCAAACCATCGCGCCAACCTGGCCGCACCCATGAGCCATGCGCGGTTTTATATCAACGTTTTAATCAAAACGCTCTCCACATAAGATTTTAAAATAACTTATACCATGAGACATTTGAAAAATGTCCAATTTTGTTCAAGGCCAAGGAAGGCGAAAATTTTAACCACAGGAATACATTGAGTATTTTGAGGATTAAAATTTGAGCCTGACGCCGGAATTGGGCAAAAGGGGACGTTTTGCAAAGGTCTCACGTTATATAAACATGGCAGCAATACTGTCTAAGTATAGCATGCCCTTAGAAGTCAGCGCACAGCGGTTTTGAAAAAGTTCTGCAAGCCCCCTTGTTTCAAGATCGGCGATGATCTCCTCGAACAGGGTTTTAAAGTTTACGCCAAATTTTTTATCAAAATCATCAATTACAATTCCTTTTGTCTGTCTCAGCCCCAAGTAAATCGCCTCTATCATGAGTTGTTCAATACTGAGCCGTTCCTCTCCGGCAATGGGGAGTTTTTTGGCCTCAAGAGACCGTATATACTTTTTCACATCCGCATAATTCCAGTATCGTTTCGGCTCCTGAAATGAATGGGCCGACGGTCCGAGCCCCACGTAGGGAACGAATCTCCAATATTTCATATTATGCCGTGACCGGTTACACTCGGCACCGTTAAGGCCGGAACTGCCCGTGCTTGCCCGTGCAAAATTTGATATCTCGTACTGAACATAGCCATGATCGCTTAAAAATTCCAGGGTGGTCTCAAACAGCTCGCAGATCTGAGGGTCGGTCAAATGCTTCAATCGACCTTCTTGACGGTCTCTGTATAAAGGGGTTCCCGGTTCAAAGGAAAGTATATAGCAGGATAGATGTTGAGGCTCGGACTCAACCGCAAGCTTCAAGTCCGTAAGCCACGATTTCTTTGTCTGGTTCGGAATACCGTAAATCAGATCGAGCCCGATGTTTTTAAACCCGGCCTTTTGCCCCCGAGTTATAGCAACGCGGGCATCGCGGCCCGAATGGATACGCCCGAGAAAATGAAGATTCACGGGGTCAAACGACTGAATCCCGATGTTTATTCGATTGACACCGGCACCTTGATATTCCTCAAATTTATTTAAACTGACGGTGCCGGGATTTACTTCCAGGGTGATTTCAGCATGGGGAAGAATTTCATAGGATTCACGGGCGGTGTCAATGATTTTTCCAATTGTTTTTGCGTCCAGAACCGATGGTGTGCCGCCACCCATATAGAGGGTGTCAAACGTTAAATTCCAGCCCCGGGTCATGCGCATTTCAGAGACTAAGACATCCATAAATGCAGGATGCAATGAGGTATCGGTTATGGAATAAAAATCACAATAGGGGCATTTTTTAAGGCAAAAAGGGATATGGATGTACAATCCGGCGTCCATATCAGGTTTTTACATCCTCTGCCAGCGTCATCCCCAGATCCAAAGCAGTGCGGTTGATCTCCAAAAAACTGCCGGGTATTCGATTTTTAAGCACTTGCATTATGGATTCGGATTTAACAAGACCGGTCAGGCGTATGACGGCACCGAGCATACAGATGTTGAATACAATGGGTTTCCCGATTTTTTCCATCACTGCCTGATGCATGGGCAATTCTTTCTGCTGGGCATCGACCTTTCTCTGAATTTTCACATAACGGCTGTCTGTAATCAAAAGCCCGCCGGGTCGTATGATGGGATAAAAATTATTGTAGGCTTCTTGGGTCAGACACACCAACACATTGGGCTGGACGACTTTGGGATAATTGATTGCGGAATCGGAGATAATAACATCGGAGCGTGTGGATCCTCCTCTGGCTGCCGGTCCATAAACCTGTGACTGCACCGCAATCCGATTTTCGTACAGTACGGCCGCTTCAGCCAGTATGATGGCAGCGGTAATAACGCCCTGCCCGCCGGAGCCTGAAAATACCAATCTGCATCTCTCCATGTTTTCATTCCTTATTATGTATTTAACTTTGAGTCTCTATCCGAATATTCAATGAAAATTTTCACCCCTTCAGGTTAAGCCATAGCCCTTTCAACGATTTTGTCATACTCACTGCAGTATTCGGGGATCTCTTTTTCTACAAAAACACCCCGTTCAATAAGATCGGGATGTTCTTTCTTGGCTTTGGACCCAATGGATGTGGTATGGTTTTTGAAATACTCCATCATGTCGACGGCGCTTCCGGCACGGTTCTTTCTTCCGAAATAGGTGGGGCACTGGGACAACACTTCCACCACTGAAAATCCTTCGTGCAAAATAGCCTGTCTTAGAATCTTGGTTAATTGCTGAACATGATAGGTGGTACTGCGGGCCACGAAAGTAGCGCCTGCGGCCGTAGCCAGTTCTACGGTATCAAATGCGTAATCGATATTCATATATGGTGCCGTGGTGGCCAGGGTTCCATAACCCGATAGTGGGGAATATTGGCCTCCGGTCATACCGTAGATGCGATTGTTCATGACAATAGCGGTCAGATCGATATTTCTTCGAGCCGCATGTATAAAATGATTTCCGCCAATGGCCAGTGCATCGCCGTCTCCCATTGGAACGATAACGTTCAGTTCGGGAAGACTCATTTTTACACCGGTGGCAAAAGCCAGGGCACGGCCGTGAATAGTGTGAAGGGTGTGAAAATCAACATATCCTGAAATCCGGGACGAACATCCGATCCCTGAAACCACTACGATTTCATTTTTGCTCATTCCCAGTTTTTCAATGGCTCTTAAAAGACTGTTCAGCACGATCCCGTGCCCGCACCCCGGACACCATATATGCGGGAAAAACCTTTCTCTGATAAAATCCTTTATTGCCATAACTTACACTCCTTTCCCCTGGATAAGCCGCAGTATATCTCTAATATTTGTAGGTGTTATAAAAACACCGTCAATACGATTGGCAAGAAACACTTTCTCGGGCTGGTCCACGGCTTTTCTGACTTCTTGCATGATCTGGCCCATGTTCATTTCCACAACCACAACATATTTTGCATTTGCACATTTTTCTCGAACAAGATCATACGGAAACGGCCACAATGTCTGGAGTTCCAAAAGTCCGAGCCGTTCTCCTCTTGGCCTGCGGCTCACCACCACATGATTGGCCGACCGGGCTGAAGACCCGTAAGAAATCAGGATGCACTCAGCATCTTCAAGGAAATACTCTTTGTATCGGGCGATTTGATTCACATTGTTCTGAATTTTATCCACCAAATGGCGAAGAAGACCATGAACTATTTTGGGATTGTCCGACGGAAATCCCCACATATCATGAAATAAGCCGGTAACATTGTAACGGTGCACACCGCCAAAGTCAGACATAGGAAGACGGCCGTCTTCCCTGGGCAGATAGGGATGATAGTCCACACCTTCTCTCACGGATGTCCTTAGCCTTTCCACTAACGGAAGTTCTCCCGGTTCCGGCATCAGTAACCGTTCCCGCATGTGTCCCAGTATCTCATCATATAGGAGGATAACAGGCGTTCTGTAAGTTTCTGAAATATTAAAGGCGTCAACGGTGGTTTCAAACACATCCTGGTGGTTGGATGCGGTAATCGTGACGATGGCATGGTCCCCATGGGTACCCCACCGGGCCTGATTTACATCCCCCTGACTCACGTGAGTGGGAATGCCTGTAGAAGGTCCGCCACGTTGTACATTGACAATCACGCAAGGAATTTCCGCCATAATCGCATACCCTAACGCCTCCTGCATCAAAGAAAAGCCGGGACCGCTGGTGGCGGTCATGACTTTACTGCCGGTAAGGGATGCCCCGATAATCGCGCACATGGATGCAATTTCGTCTTCCATCTGAATAAACTTACCCCCTTTTTGGGGCAAACGGTAGGACAGAAGCTCCGCAATTTCCGTTGAGGGGGTGATGGGGTATCCCGCAAAAAAATCAAGGCCTGCGTACAGGGCGCCCTCCACACATACTTCGTTACCTTGAACAAATTTTATGTTCTTGTTTTTCATTAGTCATCCTGTTCTGTTTCTATTTCGATGGCAAGATCCGGACAACGAAGTTCGCACATTTTGCAACAGATACAATCCGAACGTCGCGCGGCAAACACCTTGTCCGCATCATCAAGTTCCAGTACGTTTTTAGGGCAAAAATGGACGCATATGCCGCACCCTTTGCACCATTCCCGGTTTATTACATGCGCCTTCAACTTAGGTTTTGCCATGCAAATTTCCTCTCATTTTTTAGAGCTTAATCATATACCTTCCTAAATTGAGCGATTGTCGAGATTGCCGCAGATACAAGGAAGACGTCGTTCCGCTATAGTCAACTATGCGGGACGGCATCTGACGCAGTAGATGCGGTAAGATCGGCAATCCCAAAGGGTTTCAAATTTTAAAAATATAAATTAAGATAATCCATTAAAAATAAAAGATATTTAATTACCTTTTAAAATTTGAAACTCTCAGTTTAGGACCTTCTTTAATTGGTCATTTTCTTAACTTTTTAATGTGTAACATCTAAATACATTAGGGAGCCCACTGGTGATAAAATGTAGAAGATCTGACTGTTTGAGTATGTTAGTGACTCTTGAGAAAAAACAGCACATAGGATCATTCATACTTTAAAACATAAGATCGCCGGTTTTTAGAAGGTCTCTATTAAAAGCGTTAGACACTGTTTTTTCTTTAGAGTCACTTTCATGCGAGTTTCAGATATTTTACATTTTATTATCAGTGGGCGGGTCAATATCCTCAATACATACAACAGGATCTATTTAGAAGTTACTTTAATGTCAAGTAAATATTTGAATTTACAGCTCAACCGGGATCATGTTTGAACCGGGCGTTTCACCAACAGGCCGGCATTGGGTATTGCCGCTATGAGTCCGCTTGATTGTTTCACATGCATTTTTGCCTGATCCATGGAAATTTTTTCAACACCTATGGTTTCACAGACGGAATCACTCAATTTTGTGACCAATAAAATTTTGATTCGCCGTAATTTTGACATCATGGAAAGCGCGGTGCCGCCGTTTCCTTCATAATTTTCCGACAGTTTATTAAATGCCCTCCCCCAATCGCCGATGTTAAACCATGGTAAAAAAGTTTTTGACCCCACGCCATCCAAACATTCTGCCAGAACAATCAACCGACCGCCGTCACGAACAAATTTTGCTGCATTATCTATGGCCTTATGGCTTTGAATAAAGTTTATATCTTTTGGATATCCCCCGCAGGACGCGATGATTAGATCATATTCCCGCGCACACTCAATTTCACAATTTTTTCCATGTTCGGCACAAGCCCTTCGAAAATGATCGGTTCCCGTACCCGGCAGTAAATCGCAAACATTTCCAACACTATCCAGGATTCCATGGACGGCCAAATCCGCAGGGAGAAATGTTTCATATTCCGCCAAATCCTCTGCCAGCGGATTTATATCCAATACGCCCGATTGACAAAAAGGAGAAAGGGTGTGACGGTCCGGATCCAAAAACAGCCCGTGGTTGTGATATATGGCTTCTCTCTGGCCCAACCCCGGGAAAATCATCTTTCGCCCGCCGCCGTATCCCGCAAAATAATGGTGACAAATAGCACCGAAAGTTATCAGAAAATCGGCTTCAAGAATGTCGTGCCGGATAAGCACCGGGGTAGCGCGCGAGGTCTTCCCCAAATTAACAAAACAATGATTATCCAGACAGTCGTGATGGATAAACCGTATTTTCTTATAGGTCTCACCGTAGGCAGCCAGACACTCTTCATCGGTCTGTCGACCGTGAGTGCCGTATGCGATGAACACGGTAATGTTCTCCCATCGTGCTCCAAAAGTTTCCAGGGTATCGAGCAGTACCGGCAAAAATTTCGGATAACCGCACAACCGGGTTTTATCCGCGATCACCACCGCAACGTTGGTAAGTTTTGGCGTCAACCGTTCAAGTGCATCGCCAATTCTAAAAGCAAATTCAGGTGCGCTTATTTTTGTTTCCGGCTCATTTATTTGCAAAATTTCCGTATGATCCGGAAGGGTAAAAGGGATTTTCCCGGTTCCGTATTTTAATTCTATTATCTGTAACATCTCAATGGGTTCCGGCGCAAAACCGGGTGATTCCGACCCGCCTATTAATTGTAAAGATCCAATCCCAATGAATCCGGTCCAGGTTTACCTCTGGAACATATTAACATTACAGTTCATTCCGTGAGAAGTGATCTAAAGATGAAGAACAATTTCTTCTGCAAATTCCGAGCATTTGACTTCAACGGCGCCCTCCATCTGCCGCGCCAGATCATAGGTGACCCGTTTTTGTTCCACGGTTTTGACCAATCCTTCCCTTACACGATCCGCAGCCTCTTTCCATCCAATGTAGTCCAGCATCATGGTCCCGGAAAGGATCAAAGATCCGGGATTCACTTTATCCTGTCCCGCATATTTTGGAGCCGTACCATGGGTGGCCTCAAAAAGAGCATATCCGTCACCGATATTGGCTCCCGGCGCCAAACCGAGTCCTCCCACCATGGCAGACAACGCATCCGACATATAGTCGCCGTTGAGATTGGGCATGGCCAGCACATCATACTCTG
>JASFLX010000169.1:0-6811 GCA_050117895.1 Desulfobacterales bacterium
ACATTACGGTACGCGTCACCGGGCTGCGCTAGGATTGTCTGAAGTCACAGATGCATTGGTTATCGTAGTATCCGAAGAAAGCGGAAATGTACTTGCTGCAAAAAATTCCGAAATCACGAAGATTGATTATGATGAAAAACTGGTAAAAGTATTGCAGGAACATATGGGTATAACCGAAGAAAAGACGGCCATTCTGCGTAAGGAAAAATTTGAAATCAGCGTAGCGGCACTGGTCTCCGTTTTATTTATAACCGGCATGTGGTTCAGCTTCTCAAGAGGAATGGACACTCTGATTACCCTTGAAATACCGGTGGAATACACGAAACATGATCCTGCATTGGAAATTGTAGACACATCCGTCAATACCGTCCAGCTTCAACTGGGTGGATCCGGAGCCCTGATAAAATCTATTCGACCTGACCAGGTTCAGGTGCGCTTTGATCTTGGTAATGCGGTTATTGGCCGCAATAGCTTTTCCATTACAAAGGAAAATATTTCCCTGCCGCCGGGGATCTTTCTAAGCAAGATTACCCCACCCGTAGTTGAAGTAACCCTGGACAAAACCATAACAAAGGAGCTGCCGGTACAGGTTGACTGGGTTGGAAAATTACCTGAAAATATAATCCTTTCGCAATTAACCATTAAACCTGAAAAGGTTGAAGTGATCGGCGGAAAGCGTATTCTGGGGAATATCTCAACCCTTTACACGGAAAAAGTACCCTTGGATAATATTGATAGAACCGGAAGCCTAACCGTTCGCCTGGCACTCAATCCGGCATCACTGAAAATTGAATCCGGATCAAAAGATAGAATAAAATTGACTTATGTGGTAAAACCCAGAGGTAAATAGCCCGAAAATTTTCAGGAGATATTCGGGATAGGACTTCGTCCTCGTCTCAAGCATGAACTTCCAAATACCATTTATCTGGCGAGTCGGGGAGTTTTCCTTTTAAAGTCCCAAATGAAGCGAAATGAATGATCCGCAACGAAATCGTACACTGTTTGAATGCATTAGGGATCGTTGCGAAAAAACAGCACTTTTATGAATTCGTAATGAAAAGATAAAAAATGTTATCTACCTGATCAATTTATTTAAATATTGATACACTGTTTTTTCGTTAAGAGCCCTTATGCATGAGTTTGTAAGGTGGAGTTGTGGATTATTCATGGAGCGGTTAAATTAAAAAAACTCCCCAACCCCTCAACTATTTAAACTATAACGATTTTTTCAGTGCGAACGATTCAGTCACGGGTGAAAAGAAATTCCATGAAGCCCAGCCGGCAGATAAACGACTTGGCCGGCTTTAGAGGTGTCATCATTGCCAAAATGTCTCTATTCTGGCGGCCGCGAATAGGAAGATTCAGATGGGGCTGAGGCCTTAAACGAACCCCAAAGTTTTGTCCAAGCACAAATGAGTTCACCCCTAAACGCGCCGCCTGTTCGCCCAGAACCAGGACAACCGCCATTCCACCGGGTTTTAACAGGGCATGACACCGATCAACCAGTGATCTAACCCCCCCGTCTTCCAGACGGTCGGCCAGTTCCCATATAAGGATTCCGTCGAAGCTTTTAGGAGGATAATCGAGTTCAGGCCAGATTCGATCAACAGAATCTCCTTTGCCAAGGCACCTATCCAGACGGATGAACATATCGCAGACATATACCCTTTTCACACGCCGGGCCAAAAACCTGATGTTCTCCTGGCATACAGGCCCAAGGTCGAGCACCTGGGCGGATGGCCGGCCGTCAAGACCGTCCATGAAAAGCTGCAGAGCATTGCTGGTATAGTCGACCGTCTTGAACCGATGATCCGAATCCTGCCGCCGCCGATCTGAAGAGGAAGCGAAAGTGGTCAATGATCAATTCCCCTTGTCGCTCTTGCCGGCCATGGTAAACGATTCTTTCACCGGTTCCGAGGCAGGCTTCTCTTCCGGCTTGACCACCGGAACGGTCTTCTTGTCCGGCTTACGCGTCAACTCTATGACCGCCTTGAGATACGCCCCGTCTTCCACCGAAATACTCTTTGACTTGATCTCACCGTTAAAATCAGCCTCCTTTGTGATCTTTACTCTGCCGGTGGCGTTAATATTGCCCACAAGTCTGCCGCTGATGGTGACATTGGCGGCCTGTATCTCGGCTTCCACCTGACCTCTGGTTCCCACGGTCAAGTGGTGAGCCTCCACTTCGATTTTCCCCTTGACCGATCCCTCAATAAACAGATCCTCCCTGCCTCGGATGGCCCCATCGATGGAAATCTTTTCACCGATAATCGTCCTTCCCTCCACCGGGCCCTTAATAATAGAAGGCTTGTTGTCCATATCGACCTTCTTGTCTTTTTTAAGCATGGGAACCCCCTTTTTAAAAAAGTTTAAAATACTTTTTTTCATTAAATTCGAATGTTGTTCTTTCATAGCTTTGGCCTTCTTAAACAAATCTTATTTCCTGATCTATCGTGTGAACGAAAAAACGTCGGTATACCCCAGAAGATCTGTTATGAATAGAACAATACAAATGACACCAACGGCAATAAAAGCGACACCCAGGTCGCTTCCGCCCGCAGGAAGCTGTTCTATCTGATCGAAAAAACACATGATTTCGGTATCAGAAAGGGTGTCGAGGCGCGCCTTAGCCTCAATAGGACTTATGCCGTATAAGGATAATACCGTCTGTAGGTCTTCGCGTGTCATCATTCGGTTGAGACAATCACGGACTTTCTGTGCCCTTGCCGTCTCGATAACAGTTTCTGTGCCGATCATTGCGGCAGAAACAGGTGGATAAGGGACTGCGAAAAATAGTATCAAGAGGGTCATAACAACACTCACCGGTTTAGACTGTTGCCGAAATAATTCCATCGATTACCTCCTTTTAATCTGATTAATCCTATCCCTCTGTTGCATGGTGCGACCCATCCATTCCGGGTTGCCCTCAAGATAGATCGCCGCCAACCGATTGAATTCAGCAGCCTGTGCAATATTTCCTTTCATGAGCCAGGCCTCAGCTAGGTAATAGTAGTTCTGTCCATTTGCCGGATCCAGGTTGAGGGCTTGCTCATAAATCCTGATTGCCTGATCCGGCTTACCGCTTTCTAAAAACAGCCGTCCCTGATCGGTTAATTGCAAAGAGGCAATGGCACGCGGGCTTGGCTTATCTGCAGAACTCCCGGTCTCCCCGGTTTGCATATGCCGGTTCCAGCTTCCTTGCGTCGAACTGGTTGAAGTAACCTGAGCACAGCCTAAGATACCTATCCCAAATCCTGCAATACAAAGTTTGAGCAATAATTTAAAACGGTTTGACAAAATCTTAAACCCCTTTCCTAAAATGTCGCCGTCGAAACTACCAGTGAATCGGACAATAGTCCGTAGGAACATTATCGGTCAAAAAATATTCTTCGACCGGGTATGGGCATCTGTTTCTTTCAGCCAGTTGCCCGCTTTCGGAACAGATCGTCCGTTTAACGACTCCGGGCGGCATTTTAAACCAATTCCCCGACACAAATCGTGGCAAGGCCTTGATGAGTTCCGCCCAAATCGGCAAGGCGGCCCTGGTGCCGGAGGCATGAATGGAAGACCCATCATCAAATCCCACCCATACCAGTGCAAGGATATCCGGTGTATAGCCTACAAACCAGGCGTCTTTAAAGTGATTCGTTGTACCGGTCTTGCCGCCAACCGGAATGAATATTCCCATATCTTTTAAAGAGCGGGCGGTTCCTTCAAGGACGACACTCCGCAGCATAGAGCTTATGATAAAGGCTTTGGCAGGAGAGATGACCCGTTTGATACTCATATGCCTTTGCTCGAGTACATTTCCATTCTCGTCCAGGACCTCTTTTAAAGCCAATGGAAATGGTAATACACCATCTGCAGCAAAAGCACAATATGCGCGTGCCAAATTCAAGAGGTTTACCTCGTATGCGCCCAGTGAAAGGGAAGGGTAAGGATGAGCAGGTATTGAAAAACCGAATAAGTTTGCCGTGGCGGCTATGTGATCAAGACCAATACGCATGGCCAAATCAACGGTGGCCAAGTTGATCGATCTTGCCAGCGCACTCCTTACACTGATTCTTTCTTCGGGAACGGGCGCATAATTTTTCGGTTCCCAGATCGTTCCATCTATCTCATAGGTCTCAGCTTTGTTCGACAGTATTGAGGCTGGGGTAAATTTATCCAATCCGCTGACATACACAAACGGCTTGAATGCACTTCCCGGCTGCCGACGGGCCTGCGTAATTCGATTGAACTGGCTTACATTGTAATTGCGGCCTCCCACCATCGCCAGTATATATCCTGTCTTTGGCTGCATAACGATGACAGCACCCTGGAGTTTTTTTTGGGGATCTGGGCGACTTAATGTAAAGTTCGATTTCTCTAAACGTAACAGCCCGTTTTGCAGTGCTTTTTCCGCTGCCATCTGAACCTGCGTGTCGAGCGTCGTGTAAATGGAAAGTCCAAGACTCGACAGGTCCTGTGCGGAATAGAGCATTTTAAGCTGATCGGCCAGATAATCTATAAAATAAGGGGCCTTTTTACCGTATGACTCATAACCAACCGCTGTTACGGGGGTAAGCAAAGCGGTTCCGAGTTCTTCATCGGAAATCCATCCTTTATCTTTCATGGCATAAAGCACGAGGTTTCTTCTTTTCTTACAACGCGTCTTATCAATATAAGGAGAATAATAGTTGGGACCTCTGATGAGGCAGGCAATTGTCGCACTTTCAATCAGTGAAAGTTCTTCCACGGGTTTATCAAAGTAAAAAAAAGACGCTTCACCAATACCGTTGATGGCTTCTGATGCCTTTTGCCCCAGATAGATTTCATTCAGATAAATTTCAAGTATTTCATCCTTCTCATACATAATCTCTATGGTCAGAGACAGGAATAGTTCTTTCAGTTTACGGAAAAATGTTCTTTCAGGAGTAAGAAAATAATTTTTGGACAGTTGCTGAGTGATGGTAGATCCGCCCTGACGTATGGAAACATAGCGCAGATTGGTATAAAGCGCCCTCAATATTCCCAGGGGGTCAAGTCCCCGGTGCTGATAAAACCGACTGTCCTCTGCAGCCAAAACCGCATAGATGACATGCTGAGGAACCTGATCTATGGAAACCAGCCGCCGTCGCTCTCGATCGCGTCCGAAAAAGAGCATTACCTCTTCGGGTTCAAGTTCCAAAATCGGTATGGGTTTAAAATTGTTTATATTTATTATTGATTCTATCAGGTTTTCCGCAAACTTTATTTTCACACATATCCCCTCTCTGCGCAAAGAAGGCATCTCAAAATCATGGAGAAATAGCTCCACCGAAGCGCCAAGGGTGCGAAACTCTCCCTTGATGTGTGGTTCATGGAAAACTTTTCGGTATCCCAGGCGATGAAGTTTTTCATAAAAAAGCATTAGATTTATTTTTTGCCCCGGATATAGTAAGGTGACATCGGAAAAAACCCTCGATGGAAGACCCCATCGACGGCCGGAAAATCGTTTATCGATTTGGTATGAAAGATACAGGCAGTAAAGCACCATACTTCCAGCAACAAGCAAAGCTACAGGCAAAAACCATTTAAGTAACCACTTTAATTTAATACTTATGGATCGTTTTTTATTTATCATTTAACCCTTCGTTAGGGCCTATTTTACAGGGTTGGGTCAAAAAAACAAACTTTCTTTTTTACATGCCTGTTCTGTATTTAATTTTAAATGTTTTATGATAAGAGATGTTTTTTCAGGTATTTTCCCGCAAACTCTGTAACATCTCAATAAATTATGGATTCGGAATTTCGTCGCCAGAGATTATTGAGAAATTGCCAAACTTTACAGGACGGAGCACAACGAAGCTAAGTTGCAGTATCAGGCTTTTGTATGAAAATCCTTATGGATAAACTTGATTCTTTCTTCAAAAGACTCTTTAGTTTTATTTTTACGTGGTTTGAGTTCTTAATTTTACAGTTTTTAATTTCTTCTCAGGCTCTTGATTTTAAACACCATCCTTTGACCTGCATTGTTTATTTATCCACCCTCTCTTTTAGTTCCTTTCCAAATTTGAAAAATGGAAGTTTTTTTGGCTTTATTTCAACTTTTTCACCGGTTTTCGGATTCCTGCCGGTGTAAGCCTTATATTGTTTAACGTAAAATGAGCAAAACCCTCGAATTTCTACTCTGTCACCATTTGCCATGGCGTTTGCCATTTCATCAAAAACCAGATTCACCACCACTTCCGCCTCGTTTTTTGTTATTCCTGCCTCCTCTCTGAGAGCCTCAACAAGTTCCAATTTATTCATTTGCAACCTCCAAATTTAATTATATTTTTTTTATAGCAAAGATGAACGTCGTCGCTGGCGTTTGGTACTAAAACCGATGATAAAACCGAGTATGAGTACGCCTGCTCCGCTCAAAAACCATTTAATATTCTGATTCCAAAGAAGCTTTGTTAATTCATCTTCAAATTTCTCTGCTTTTTTTGTCTGTTCGGCAAGTTTTGAAGACGATTCTTTAAATTTTGACTGAAGCTTCAAAAATTCTTTCGAGTCTCTTCTGAGGGCTTGATAATCTTTACTGGTCTTTTGAAGTTTTTTTGTGATCGCGGCTAATTCCGTGTTTAACTTTTCATTTTCCGCCTTCAGCAAGCTATTTTCTTTCTGCATTTTCGAGGTGTTATCCATTAGGGTTTTGTGCTTGCTTTTCAGTATATTAAGCTCAATATCGCTGGGTATTTCATCTGTGAGAAAACGGCTGATAACCCACCCTTCCTTTCCATTGTCCAGCCTGACCAGGGTCCACTCCTCACCTGGCTCAAGTACCTCAACCTTCTTGCCAACA
>JASFLX010000170.1:0-6806 GCA_050117895.1 Desulfobacterales bacterium
GATAATGAATATTGGAATAATAAAAAAGATGGAATTTATGTTGATATCGTTTCCGGTGAACCTCTTTTCAGCTCTCTTGACAAATACGATTCCGGAACGGGCTGGCCGAGTTTTACAAAACCCTTGGAACCCGATCATATTATCGAGAAGGAAGACAAGGGACTTTTTATGGTAAGGACTGAAGTAAGAAGTAAATACGCAGATTCCCACCTCGGTCATGTGTTCCCGGACGGACCTGAGCCTACAGGCCTTCGTTTTTGCATAAACTCTGCAGCCCTCCGGTTTATACCTAAAGAAGATTTAGAAAAACAAGGATATAGTGGATACAAAAAGCTTTTTGAATAAAATGAGTCCTTATTAAAGCGGACTTATTAAGGATTACACAATTTAATCGACACCGCCCGGATTTCTCTCTTCCGGCGTGCATCCCATTTGTATGATTCTAAGGCCTGCTCCGGGCGCCCTTCTCACAGTAACCATAGGAGGCACGATATGAAGCAGTTTTTGCTTAAATTTTTATCGTTAACGTTTGTATTGGCAGTGGTTGCTTTCATTTTTCCTAACAGATCATCGGCCGTTACTTCCATCTGGTCGCCACAAGCACTGTCCAGACTTATTGAAGAAGGTTTGGCCAATAACCAGGATATCAAGAGTCTGGAATCCCAGGTGAAAAGCCTTAGAGAAGAGATCTCATTCGCGGGCTCGTTGAATGACCCTCGTATTGGCATCGCTTTACTGAATATCCCTACCGATCACTTCAGATTTGATCAGGAGGCTATGACTCAGAAGCAGATTTTCATCGCTCAGAAAATACCGTGGTTCGGCAAATTAAGCCTCCGGTCCCAGCAGGCTGCAATGAAAGCGATTCGTCAAGAAGCGATCCTAAAGGCAAAACGGCTGGAACTTTCCCGGGAAATAGCCACGGCATATTATGAACTGGGTTTTGTTGCCAACAGTCAGAAAACCAATGAAAAACTAATTAAAATGTTGACCCAGCTGCTCAGGGTTTCTGAGGCGAGATATGCATCGGGTCAAGGTCTCCAGCAGGATGTTTTGCAAGCCCAAGTGGAACTGAGCAAACTTTTGGATGAGCAGATCACTTTGGATAAAAAGCGCCGAACACTGGAAGATCGAATCAACGGCCTGCTTAATCGGGGGAGTTTCATCCCGGTAACACCGCCTCAAAGCTTGCCATATCCTGATCCGATACTGGAAATGGAGGAATTGCAAACCCAAGCACTGGCGATGAATCCCTGGCTCAAGGTTAAACAGGCTGAAATCGAGCTGGCCGGGGTGGGCATAGAGCTGGCGCGAAAAAACTATTGGCCGGATTTGGATTTCAAGGTGGCTTATGGCCAACGGGAAGAAGACTTCAACGGCCGGGATTTACCGGACTTTGTTTCAACCTCTGTTGTCATGAATATTCCCCTCTGGAAGAAAACCCGACAGGACAAAAAACTGGCAGCAACCCAATTGAGTTATCAGGCCGCCTTGCAATCTTATCAAAATTTAGCAAACGGTCTTCCTCACAAAATAGACGCTCTGGTAACCGATATCCGAAACGTCCGGAAGAACTACCGGCTGATTACGGATGCCCTGATCGTACAGGCAGAGCAGTGGGCCCGGTCTTCTTTAACCGCATATGAGGTGGGTAAGGTAAACTTCAACACCATGATCAATGCCCAAATTCGGTTGCTCCGCTTCGAACTTCAGTCAGAAAATTATCTGTTCAGTCTCTATATAAAGCGAGCAGAACTTGAAGAGCTTCTGGGCGAACCGCTTTTGTCTCAGAATCTTGGTGATAATATATCTGATTTGCAGAAGGAAAAAACATCATGAAACGATTCATAAAAAGATCAATATTTTTAACACCCCTTGGCTTAATCTGTGTGTTGGCAGTACAGATCACCGGGGCGGGTTTTGACATGAATCAGACCGGCGAACCGAAACTAACGGTTACACAAGCACTGGCTTCGGAAAAGGGACTAAAATCGGGAATGATAGATCCCGTAACCGGTAAAAAGATCAAATACTGGGCTGCCCCCATGGATCCGACGTATATCCGAAACCAGCCGGGGAAATCTCCCATGGGAATGGACCTGGTTCCGGTTTACGAAGAAGAAGGCCAAGACAAAGAACCGGCTTCAACCATCCGAATTGATCCGGTAACCATTCAAAATATGGGCGTTCGTCTTGCGCGGGTAAAACACAAACCCCTGGTCAAATATATCCGAACGTTTGGCAACATTACCTACGATGAAAGACGAATCTATACGGTCAACACCAAATTCAACGGATGGATTGAAAAACTGTATGTGGACTTTGTCGGTGAAGCGGTGAAAAAAGGTCAACCGCTTTTTGATATTTATAGTCCGGAACTGGTAACGGCTCAGGAAGAATATCTTCTATCCGTGCAGCATAACAAAAGTCTAAAAGAAAGTCCTTACGCCAGCATCCGTGAAGGGGCCCAACGCCTTTTGGATGCCTCTCGTACCCGACTGAAGTACTGGGACCTGAGCGACAAGCAGATAAAGAAAATTGAAAATGCCGGCAGCGTCCAAAAGACTCTAACCATCTATTCTCCGGCAAGGGGCGTGGTCATCAATAAGAATGCCTTTCAGGGTCACTATGTAAAAGCGGGCGAACACCAGTATGAAATCGCTGATCTTTCAAAGGTGTGGGTGGATGTGGACATTTATGAGTACGAGCTTCCCTGGATTCGAAATGGAATGCCCGCTAAGATGGAACTTTCCTATATCCCGGGCAAGATCTTTGCCGGTAAAGTCCTGTACGTTTATCCGTTTCTTACGGCAAAGACCCGAACGGCTAAACTCAGATTAGAGTTTCCCAATCCCGATTTTCATCTGAAACCTAATATGTACGCCAATGTGGAGCTGGAATCTGCTATTGCGAAAGATGTCCTGGTTATTCCCCAGGAAGCGGTTATTGACAGCGGCATTCGCAAAATTGTTTTTGTAGCACTGGACAAGGGCAAATTTCAGCCCCGTGAGGTCAAGCTAGGGATAGAAGGCAATGACAACGAGTTTCAGGTATTAGAAGGTCTGCATGAAAATGAACAGATTGTGATCTCGGCCCAATTCATGCTCGATTCTGAAAGCCGTCTTCGAGAGGCCATTCAAAAGATGTTGAAAGTCCGTCAGCAAAGCTCAACCCCGGCTTCTGCTGAACCCATGAAGATGGAAGCGGACGATCTCGACATGTCAGACATGACGATGGATGACACAACTGAAACTTCGAAAACGCATCAACATGAGTAAGCTATGAGCCTGTTGATATTTCTGAATGGATCGTTGATAGAAGTGGTTTTAAAACCTGAAAAAGAGGGTTAAAATGATAGAAAAAATCATAGAGTTATCCATAAAAAACAAGTTTCTTGTCATCCTGATGACCGTTTTTGTAATTGCTGCCGGCACTTATGCAATGTTGAAAACGCCCCTGGATGCCATACCGGATCTCTCTGATGTACAAGTGATCATTTTTACAGAGTATCCGGGCCAGGCGCCCCAGGTCGTGGAAGACCAGGTCACCTATCCGCTTACAACGGCCATGCTTTCAGTTCCATTCGCAAGAGTGGTTCGCGGCTATTCATTTTTTGGTATTTCGTTTGTTTATATCATTTTTGAAGACGGTACGGACCTGTATTGGGCCCGCAGCCGGGTATTGGAGTATCTGAATTTTGTATCCGGACGTCTCCCGCAAGGGGTAACCCCTTCCCTGGGGCCGGATGCTACCGGTGTGGGATGGGTTTACGAATACACACTGGAAAGTGATCGGCATGATCTGGCCCAGCTTCGCTCTATTCAGGACTGGTTTTTGCGCTATGAACTTGCCAGCGTTTCCGGAGTGGCCGAGGTCGCATCCATCGGCGGATATGTAAAGCAGTATCAGGTGGTTGTTGATCCCAACAAACTGATCGCATACAACATTCCCCTCCAAAAAGTCAAAATGGCCGTTCAGCGCAGCAATAAGGATGTGGGCGGCAAACTGGTGGAGATGGGAGAAACCGAGTTTATGGTCCGGGGGCTGGGTTATATCAAGAGCACTGATGACCTCAAGAACATTCCCCTCGGAGTGGACCAGAGAGGAACGCCCATCCTGCTAAGGAATATTGCCACGATCAATATTGGTCCGGAACTCAGGCGAGGAATTGTCGACGATAACGGTACCGGCGAAACTGTGGGTGGTATTGTGGTGATGCGATATGGTGAAAATGCCTTACAGGTGATCAAAAATGTCAAAAAACGGTTGGATCAGCTCAAATCGGGGCTTCCCGAAGGGGTTCATTTGAAAAGCGTCTATGACCGCTCGAGTCTTATTCTGCGCGCTGTGGACAATCTGAAACGGACCCTCATCGAAGAGAGTATTATTGTGGCATTGGTCTGTATCATTTTTCTGCTCCATTTTCGCAGTGCACTTGTTGGAATTTTTACTTTACCGGTCGCCGTACTCATCAGTTTTATCATCATGGAACGGCAGGGAATCAACGCTAACATTATGAGTCTTGGAGGAATTGCCATTGCTGTCGGTGCCATGGTGGACGCAGCCATCGTAATGATTGAAAACGCGCACAAGCATATCGAACACGATAGCGGGAAAAAACCCCACTGGGATTTAATAGCAGACGCCGCCAAGGAGGTCGGACCGTCTCTGTTCTTTTCTCTGTTAATCATCGCTATCAGCTTTTTACCGGTTTTCATGCTGGAAGCCCAAGAGGGACGACTTTTCAGACCCCTGGCGTACACCAAGACTTACGCCATGCTTGCTTCTTCGCTGCTGTCCGTGACCATTGTTCCGGTTCTGATGGGTTATATGATTCGTGGTAAGATAAGGCCCGAGGAAAAAAATCCGGTAAACCGCTTTCTGATTTGGATCTATCATCCCGTTATCAAGCTGGTACTGAAAGCCAAAATTCTGGTGGTTCTGTTGGCTGTGGTGGTCTTGGTAGTGACTTATATTCCCTGGAAGCGCATCGGCTCAGAATTTATGCCACCGTTAAATGAAGGTGACCTGCTTTATATGCCCACGACGCTGCCGGGCATTTCGATAACCAAGGCCAAAGAACTTCTGCAGCAAACCGACCGTATTATTGCCACCTTTCCTGAAGTTCACAACGTATTCGGCAAAATCGGCCGGGCCGAGACGGCCACCGACCCGGCACCGCTTTCCATGATCGAGACGACCATTATTCTAAAACCCGAGTCCAAGTGGCGCAAGGGGATGACCATGGAAAAGCTCGTAAGTGAACTCGATAAAGCCATCCAATTCCCGGGTTTGACCAATGCCTGGACCATGCCCATCAAAACACGAATCGATATGCTTTCTACCGGCATCAAAACACCGGTTGGGATCAAACTCATGGGTGAAGACCTGCAGGTGCTCAGTGATCTGGGAGAAAAAATCGAAGCCGTGATGCGTCAGGTGGCCGGCACGCTTAGCGTCTATTCGGAACGGGTCACCGGTGGTAATTTTCTCGACTACCACATTAAGCGGGAGGCAGCGGCACGATATGGGCTTACAGTAGAAGATGTCCAGGACATTATTATGACCGCTGTCGGCGGGATGAATATCACTCAAACAGTGGAAGGACTGGAACGTTATCCGGTGAACCTGCGCTACGGCTCGGAGTTGCGGGATACCCCTGAAAAACTTCGAAGAATTCTAATCCCTACGTCCAGTGGTGCCCAGATCCCCATTACACATCTTGCCGATATTCGGATCGTCAAGGGTCCGCCGGTCATCAAAAGTGAGAACGCACGGAATACCGCCTGGATCTATGTCGACATTACAAACATCGATGTGGGAACTTACGTCAAAAAAGCACAGCAAGTTGTCCGTGAGAGAATAAAAATACCGCCCGGGTACAGTATGATCTGGAGCGGTCAATACGAATATATGGTCCGAGCTCAGAAACGACTGATGGTCGTGGTGCCGATGACCCTGGTCATTATTTTTCTGCTGCTCTACTTCAACTTCAAGAACGTTGCCGAGAGCCTTATCATCATGCTGAGTGTGCCCTTTTCGCTAACCGGAGGGCTGTGGCTGATGTATCTTTTGGAGTATAACATGAGTGTTGCGGTGGGGGTAGGCTTTATCGCCCTGGCCGGCGTTGCAGCGGAAACCGGAGTGGTGATGTTAATTTACCTGGATATCGCCTATCGCAAATATAAATCCCGATACGGCGAGGCGTTTAGCAAACGACATCTCCAAGAAGCGATTGAAGAGGGAGCGGCGCTACGCGTAAGACCAAAAATGATGACGGTTGTGGCCATCATGGCCGGACTGATGCCTATTATGTGGAGCCATGGCACCGGATCCCAAGTGATGAAGCGAATTGCCGCTCCCATGGTCGGAGGAATGGTCAGCGCAACTATTTTGACGCTCATTGTGGTGCCGGCAATCTACGGGCTGTGGAAGGAATGGAATTTACCGAAGGATTATTCTGTCCAAGAGACAGATGAATAGAGACCTTTGAAAAATGTTCAATTTTGTTCAAGTCCAAGGAAGGCGAAAATTTTAACCAAAGGAATACATTGAGTATTTTGAGGATTACAATTTGAGCCTGACGCCGGAATTGGGCAAAAGAGGGCGTTTTTCAAAGGTCTCGAATAAAAGATAAAAAGGAGAGGTTATCATGAAAAAAAGAATTGCTCTATTTATAACTTTATTGGTCCTGAGCTGGGGTTTGACAAGTCTGACAGCAACAGAAACACCCTATAAAAAGCATGGAGAAGGGGCAGTATCAGATGCCATGGGAAAGACAACCCCGACCGGTACATTTGAACATA
>JASFLX010000171.1:0-6771 GCA_050117895.1 Desulfobacterales bacterium
GGATCTCCGACAGGCATAGCGCGCTATGTCGAGGATAGAAAACGAGCGAGAACGCCGCCGGGGCCGAAAGATGCCGTTTATGGATGGACACTTCCTAAACAATGTGATCCGGCCACACGTTTTTATTCCTGTGATTGCTTTAATAAAATTGGCAGGAAACACCTATCAATAAACAGATAATCGTCCCTTATTGCATTTACCGCTTTCAAGCTTATATTAGAATTCAAAAGAACCATAAGGAGGATATTATGAACTTAAAAAATTATTTTGAAACCACCAAGGGCTTGGGCGTGTTATCCACAGCCGATGGAAATGGAATTGTGAATTCAGCAGTTTATGCCAGACCCCATATTATGGAAGACGGTTCATTGGCCTTTATCATGAGAGATCGGTTAACCCATAAAAACATCCAGTCCAATCCTTCCGCAACGTATCTGTTTCGGGAAGACGGTCCTGGATACCATGGGAAAAGGTTATATTTGACCCGGATTCGAGAGGAAGAAAATTCTGAGTTGATTACTTCGCTGAGCCGGAGAACTTACCCTTCCGACAAGGATCGCAGAGAAAGAAAGTTTCTGGTTTATTTTAACTTGGAAAAAGAACGTCCGTTGGTCGGTAGCTGAGAAGAGACCTTTGAAAAACGTTCAATTTTGTTCAAGACCAAGAAAGGCGAAAACTTTAACCACAGGAATACATTGAGTATTTTGAGGATTAAAATTTGAGCCTGACGCCGGCATTGAGCAAAAGGGGGCGTTTTGCAAAGGTCTCGAGAATTCCGCTGAAAACAAGCTGCCAACTGATGATGCTAACCACTTCAATTTAGCCAAGCCCCAATTGGACGCCTACACGCTTAAACCCCGTGGGCGTCTTTTAATTTCTGATCGGTTAACCGAAAATCTTGCAATTTTAAAAAGCTTTTAATATGATGCACCGCTAATAAAATCGGTAATGATTTTTTTAATTTCATGTAAGTTCTTTAAATAAAGGAGATGAGATGGCTCAAATTTTGGCTCTTTATGGCAGTCCCAGGCGACAAGGGAATACTGCAACCTTGCTCAAACGCGCCGTTAGCGGAGCTGTTGACGCCGGTGCCGAGGTCAATGAAATCAGTCTAAGAGATTTGAAAATGTCGCCCTGTCTTGAAATTTACGGTTGTAAAAAGGAAGGAAAATGCGTCATTAAAGATGATTTTCACCAGGTTGTTGACCAAATCCTGTCCGCTCAAGGATTGATGCTTGCCAGTCCCATCTTTTTTTATACGGTTAGCGCCCACACGAAAATATTAATGGATCGATGTCAATCCCTTTGGGTTAAAAAATACTGGATTGATAAGGTCCCTTACGGCCAATGGACGCCCATACGAAAGGGCCTTTTTATTTCAGTCGGCGCCACTAAAGGTAAAAAGCTTTTTGACGGAACGCTTTTGACAATCAAATACTTTTTTGATGTGTTGGACATGGAGCTTTGGCGATCACTTTTATATCGCGCCCTGGACTTTGAGGATGATGTTTTAAAGCACCCGGAATATCTTGAAGAAGCCTATCAGGCCGGCAAGGAATTTGCTAAAGTGCTGTAACTAGTGCCCATCCATAAATGAGAATTTTTTGACAAGATCAAGGCATGCGAAAAAAAGAACCACCCCAGTACCATCTACCGGAGCTACGGGGCAGGCAGGCATATGTTTAATATTCCGAGGATTATTTTTTGAGCATAACGCAGAGATTGGGCTAAAAGACCATTTATGGATGGACATTAACTAACCTGCCTGTCTGTAATAAATATCAAAAAGGAAAATTGAAATGGATATAACCCAAGCCAAAGAAATTTTAGGGCAAAAATTTGCTTTTACATCTGAGTTCGCAAATAAGGTCATTCAAAATTTGAAATTGCCAAAGGACTCGAAAATCTTAGATGTGGGAACCGGGATAGGTAGTATGGCAATAACGCTTGCATTAAATGGCTATGAAGTATTAACGGGCGAGCCTGAAGACGATCACTCCGAATATGCGAAAGAAGATTGGCTCAATAATGCGAAAAAAGTAAATGTTGATCATTTGATTCAATTTCAAACGTTTGATGCCAAAGACACGCCCTTTGAATACAATACGTTTGATGCAATTTTCTTTTTGGGTTCTTTACACCATATCGATAGGGAGTATCGGGCCGATGTATTACAAGAATGTATCCGCATATCTAAATCCAATGCAATTATTTGTTTTTTTGAACCCAACCAGAAGGCGATTAAAATGATTAAGGAAAAAAAACCTTCACATCCTGATGCGGCTGATCCTAATGAATTTGTCCGAGGACTTAATTTGACATCACAAAAAATGGAGGGGGCTTTTTTTGACGCGTTTATCTTTCAAAAACAGTGAAGAAGATACCGTATGTCCATTGAAATATTAACTCGTGTCCATCCATAAACGGCATCTTTCGGCCCCTGGCGGCGTTCTCGCTCGTTTTCAATCCTCGACATAACGCGCTATGCCTGTCGGAAATCCCGTGATGTTTTCGGGGCGGCTGAAAACTCGCCCGGGCCTTGCCGGAAACCAAAATTTACCGTTTATGGATGGACACTAACCAATAACTGAATCGGATTATTGTATAGAGATATTATGCCACGCAAAGCTAGCAAAGACGCCCCCGGTGTACGCCATCATATCATCGTAAGAGCCCGCTTATTTTTGAATACAAAATGAAACTGTTATTGTTTTTTAGCATTTTTTTTATTTTTTCGGGATTGGTAGCCTTTTATATCACCCGGCGCCTTTTGGGAATGACATTTCTTAGTCAAATCCAGAAATTTGCCGTGGCTACAGGAATCGTCATCATTTTATTTATATCTCCTATTACCATTATGCTCCGCAGGTATGGGATGAATAACAATGGCATAGATATCCTGGTATGGACCGGATATCTGGGGCTGGGTTTCTTAAGCTTTATCTTTACCTTCCTTGTCATACGCGATGTTCTCTGTTTGCCGGCCGCTATTTTGAATAAGCTTAAACGAATTTTACCCGCGCAACCATATAAAAGTCCCGACCCGGCCATTCCTGAAAATCCATCTCGCAGAGGCTTCCTTGTGAATTCCATGAATTATGGTATTATGGCAACGGCTTCCCTCACAACCGGATATGGTATTGTAGAAGCAAAACGGGTGCCTGAAGTAAAGGAAGTGCAAGTTCCAATCACCGCACTGCCGGAAGATTTTCACGGTTTTAGAATCGTTCAGGTGACAGACCTGCATGTTAGTCCTACTATTCGGCGTCCCTATGTGGAAAAAGTCGTTGAGATCGTCAACAGCCTGAATGCTGATATCTTTGCACTGACGGGTGATTTGATAGATGGAACCATAAGCCAGCTATCCCACGACGTGGCGCCGCTGAAAAATATCCAATCGGCCCAAGGCAACTTCTTTGTCACCGGCAATCATGAATATTATTTCGGCGTAACTGATTGGGTAATCCAAATTAAGCGCCTCGGGTTTTCCATTTTATTGAATGAATACCATATGATTAACCTCGGTCGGGGAAGTTTGCTTCTGGCAGGCGTAACCGATTATCGCGGGGGTAATTTTTTACACAGTCACAGATCTGATCCGATTAAAGCAGTTTCTGGCGCTCCGGCGGCGGACGTAAAAATACTGCTGGCCCACCAGCCCAAAAGTATATTTGATGCCGCAACTGCCGGTTTTGATTTGCAAATATCCGGGCATACCCATGGCGGCCAATTTTTCCCGTGGAATTTCGTCGTGGGCTTTAATCAGCCTTTTGTATCAGGTCTTCATAAATACAAAAATACGCAAATCTATGTGAGTCGTGGTACCGGTTACTGGGGACCACCGGTTCGTGTCGGGGCTCCTTCGGAGATTACCCTGATCAAATTGATCTCCACCGGGTAGCTCCCAAGGGTAAAAAACATCACGGGGTGAACAAACCGGGTTATTCGTCTTTTCTGGGAGGCTTTAGTTTAAGGCCGAAAATAAAGATAAAGGCCATTCCGACCAAATATAACAAACCCACTTTTCTCATATCTTCCAGGTTGACGTATCCTGCCAAATAGCGATAAAGAACGTACCTGGGATCAATGCCTTCCGCCTTTTTGAAATCGGCGTTGGCAAATATCTCTTCACCCAATTCCTGGTAAGCCTTGGCCCGGGTTCTATAAATGTCGGACAAAATTTGCAGATCACTTTCCAGCGAAATGGCCCTGTTTGCATCTTCAATGGCTTCGTTTATTTGACAATTCAGACGTAAGGCCTCCGCGCGGTAACCAAAAGCTGAGCTCATTTCCGGTGCCAAATGGATCGCCTTGTCAAAGTTGGAAATTGCCTTCTCATAATTGCCGATTTTAAGATAAGCCATACCCCGCATCCGGTAGGCATCAGCTTTATGGGGGACCAGCTGGATATAATGGGTAAAATCCTCAATTACCTTATCGTACTTTTCCTGAAAATAATAATGCAATCCTCGCTTTTCATAGGCAGGCGCAAGTCTCGGGTTCAACTCCAGGGCTTTGGAAAAATAATCGATCTTTTTATAGACCATCGAACTTTCTAATCCCAGGTTGAAGTATTCCGTAGCATTGAAATCAAAGGCGTATACTTCTTTGTCATTTTTTTGCCACGATGCCGTCACCAATAATACCAGTATAAAAATGTATAATTTTTTCATATCCTTAATATTTCTCAATATATTTCTCCTGAATGTCCTTTTATTAACCTTAATTTAGTCAGCGATTTGTCAATAAAAGAACGAAAAGCTGTAATAGACTGATCGGTTGGAACCCGGCAAAAATTGTCTTGCGTTCATCCAATTTCGCATAACATAATTTCTTGTTTATGGATTGCAACCCCTCCGATGAAATTTATTTGAAAAGAATTTATCAGCAAATAAATGACTGTTTCTTTAAATAAATCAATAGATTGTTTTAATGATTCTCTGTGGCGTTAAACAAACATTGTGGTATTTTTAATACCGGCTCATTATGAACCATGCTAAAATTTAAATTTTAAGCTCAGCCATCATAAGCATTGCTGTTTGCCTGTAAATCTAATAATGCAAAATGTATTCCAAAAAAACATAAAGAATGAACATTAAGGTTTCTATCATATTTTCAAGCAATTGTTCTTCTTTATAGAGTGGGGTTCATGATATTTTAGATAAAAATCAGCGTAACGTAGATGTAAAATTTAACATTCTGTTAAAAATACCGTCAATTCCTCCAGACCCTTACCGGCATCTTCAAGGGGCGCTGATCTAACCAATGATCGATTCGATTTAGACTAACAAAGCCTCAGTTGCGGAAATTCCGATATGTTCAATTTCCGAGGAAGAAGATGATTAAATTGTGTCCATCCATAAAAGAGGATTTTTGTTCAAGATCAAGGCATGTAAAAAAAAATAACCACCCCGGTACGATCTGCCGGTCCTGTCCCGGTATTTTCACGGGGACCTACGGGGCAGGCAGGCATATGTTTAATATTCCGAGGATTATTTTTTGAACATAACGCAGAGACTTGTCCGCCTCCGGCGGATTGGGCAAAAAGACCATTTATGGATGGACACTAAATTGACTCGCCCACGGATTTCACCTTACTGACGATGCGGTTGGAGCCGACTTCCCTGTAATCGACTTTGACGGACATGTATATCCTGCCGCAGTCTTTCTTCAGTTCTTTAAAGCAGCGAGTAACCATGGCCATAAGCTCTTCCCATTCCCCCTCAATAGCCGTGCCCATGGGGCCGATCTTATATTGCAACCCGCTGCCTTTAATAATCGTCACAACCCTGGCGACATACAGGCTTACACTTTCGCCCTTGTCCACCGGAAAGATGGAAAAATCAATAAGTGTGCTCATAATATCCTCCCGTTTTTTGATGTTGACTGTCTCCTGAAATAAAACCTCGCAATTTCATTTGCACAGTCAGAAGTGGTTTTTTAGCTATATGGTATCACAAGAGACGATATAACAGAATGAGAAAGCTTACGGCGAATACATGAACGGGTATCAAATTATAAATTTCTACAGGCCGTGAACGAGTGTCTTTTTTTTTGCTAAAATGTGATTCGAAAGTGTCCAACAGAAACATATTGAGTTCATTTAATCTTATTGATAATGATATTATAAAGTTACTCCTAAAACCTGATTCGTTAAAATAAAGACCACAAGGAAGGTCAATCTTATGAATATTAAAACAAAATCTCTCCTTATTCTGATATGTTTAGGAATCATTGATGTGGTAATCCCCATTCCGATTCTCGGAGTGATCCTTATTTACGTGGTGCTCCAGAGGCCGCCTTGGTTTACGCATGTTGTACGAGAAATCTATAATACATAATAAGATATGGATCCGTGTCTCTCCATCCTGCCAGCCTCCTCTTTATTGACATACCCACATTTTTTTATTAATCGCTTAAGCGGGAACAATCCATTTATGATTTGGCGCCCGAATTTTACGCGAGTCAGAGGTTTTCATTAATTTTCATGAAATTAGTGTCCATCCATAAATCTATATTGAACACAAATTAAGTTTCCAATGCAGAAATGAGCAATTTTTCACAAGGTCAAGGCAATCAAGGAATTACGCGGAGGCGTACACGTAGTACGCCGCACAAGTGATTCCGCAGGTTGACGCAGAGATTGCGGAAAAGGGCCATTTCTGGATGGAAACTAACTAAGTTGAGCGATTTCTTACCAAGAGACATGCTGAGATGAGGAGTGACGTGATGAATCGTCGATATATCCGCTGGTTTATTCTGTTCTTGGTC
>JASFLX010000172.1:0-6761 GCA_050117895.1 Desulfobacterales bacterium
ATGTTCACGTATAATCTCAGCAGCCTCAGCCAGCTTGGTTGCCGCCTGGAATTCACCGTCGGCATTGATAATCTTGGCACGCCGTTCCCTCTCGGCCTCAGCCTGCTTGGCCATGGACCGCTGCATGTCCTGGGGCAAATCAATATGCTTGAGCTCCACTGTGGTGACCTTAATTCCCCACGGATCCGTGTGCATATCCAGAATTTCCTGAAGCTGAGAATTAATCTTTTCCCTTGCGGACAACAGCTCATCAAGTTCCGCCTGACCGCATACGCTCCGTAACGTTGTCTGTGCCAGCTGTGACACTGCATAATTGTATTCTTCCACTTCGACAACCGCTTTTATGGGCTCAATGACCCTATAATAGATAACGGCATTGACCTTTACGGAAACATTGTCCCGGGTAATAACGTCCTGGGGATCGACATCCATGGCCACAAGACGCATACTTACCTTTACCATTTTGTCGACGATCGGAATAAGTATGATCAGCCCGGGCCCTTTTGCCTTTATCACCCTGCCGAGCCTGAATATAACCCCGCGTTCATACTCGTTTAAAATACGTATGGCCGCGGACAGAAAAAAAACAGTCAGTACAACTATGGCGATTACGGTATACATTATACGCTCCTTTCAACCGGTTCCACCTCAAGGACAAGATTGACAACCTTTACAACCCGGACTCTGTCACCTTTTTGGATGGGATCTTTTGAGACCGCTCTCCACAGTTCTCCATGCACAAACACCTTGCCCTCAGGCATTAGAGGTTCTTTTACGACCCCTATTTCCCCAATCAGGCCCCGTGCACCGGTTCTCGGTTTAGACAGATGTGATTTAAAAACAAGACCTGAAACAACTACAAAAAATCCCGAAATTAAGACAATTGTCGGTATGAGCACTTCCCATGACAGTCTCATACCGGTACCACTGTTTTCAAATAACATAATAGAACCGAGCAAAAGAGAAGTTATGCCCGCTATACTTAAAAGCCCGTAGCTTGTAATCTTCATCTCCATAATAAAAAAAACAAGGGCAAGAACGATGAGGAGAAATCCTGCATAGTTAACCGGTATGGTCTGAAATGCAAAAAAAGCCAGGATAATGGAAATACCCCCCACAACCCCGGGAAGAACTGCGCCGGGGTGTGACAATTCAAAGTAAAGACCGGCAAGACCGATCATCATAAGGATATACGCAATATTAGGATTACTGATTGTCTTTAAAATTTTAGTCCTTAAATCCTCTTTCAGAAAAGTCTTTTTAACATTGTCGAGTGTTAAAACTCCCTTGTCTTGAATCTTGCGGCCGTTGATCTGGCGGATCAGATCATCTAAGTCTTTTGCCACGATATCTATGACATTTGCCTTTAGCGCCTCGGTTTCGGTCACCGAAACGCTTTTTCGAACGGCCTTTTCAACCCAATCGGCGTTTCTTCCCCTTTTTTTTGCGATACTCCTTGCATGGGCCGCCATGTCATTTATCACCTTTTCGGACATGGCGCCGCTGATTTCCTTGCCACCGGCTCCCACCGGATGCGCCGCACCGATGTTCGTTCCCGGCGCCATGGCTGCAATGTCCGCCGCCATTGTAATCATTACGCCTGCTGAAGCCGCCCTGGCCCCGCTCGGTGCCACATAAATCACAACCGGGACTTTGCTTGCAAAAATTGCCATTACAATTTCACGCATGGATTCGGCAAGACCGCCCGGCGTGTCAAGCTCGATAATAATACATGAAACGTTTTCCTCCGAAGCTCTGTTGATCCCTTTTTTCAAAAAATCAGCCACCGCCGGACTGATGGGACCCGACATCTGGATAATATGGACCTCATTTGCTGCTGTAAAACCGTTTCCGGGGCAGCAGAATAACACAAATAAGGCCAATATAAGGAAAAAGATATTTTTCATTTTTTTTATTTCAGCTGCTTCTATTTATTCATAACTGGAATGTTGGAATATTGGAACCATGGAATATTGGATTCTGTGGAAATGGGTTATTAATAAAATCAATCTTGTCAGGACCATTTAAAAAATCCAAAAATATCAAAATCCCTTTAAAAACCAACATTCCACTATTCCATCATTCCATTATTCCATATGTGAGGCAATAGAACATGTATCAATACATTCCTTTAGTTACAAAATGTTTTAGAATTTCCGGGACGTTTAATCGCCCAGTGCCTTCATCAATTTTTTCATATCTTCCCAGACATCACGTTTTTTGTCGGGGTTGCGAAGAAGATATGCCGGATGATATGTGGGTAAAACCCTTATCCCGTTATAATCATGAAAACGCCCTTTGAGTTTTGAAATAGGTTGTTTTGTTTCAAGCAGTGTCTGTGCGGCAAAGGTCCCCAGGGCACATATAACATCCGGCTTTATGGCCGCAAGTTGACGCTTTAAAAAAGGAAAACATGCCTCTATCTCGTCCGGCAGGGGATTTCTGTTACCCGGAGGGCGACACTTTATGATATTACATATATAAACCTGATCGCGGGTATACCTAATCGCCTCTATTATCTTTGTCAGAAGACGCCCGGCAGCCCCTATAAAAGGCTCCCCTTTTTGATCCTCATCGTAGCCCGGTCCTTCCCCTACAAATACCAGTCTTGCATGAAAATCACCGGCGCCAAAGACAATATTTTTTCGGCTTTCCCAAAGCCGGCAGCGGTGACATTCACCCAGATCAATTCGGATCATGTCCAAGGTTTCAGATGAAAGGTTCTCTTTATGCCCCCAATATTCCATTATATCAAGGCTTTCTTTTGAACAGTCAAAACCATGGCAACCGTTTTTAGATAAAAATCGGAAGGTTTCGCATAGTTCTTGAAGCGCCGTATCAAAATCGATTTTATAAGACATTTGCCTAAGTATGGGTGTTTGTAACTAGTGTCCATCCATAAATCTATATTGTGCACAAATTAAGTTTACAATGCAGAAATGAGCAATTTTTCGCAAGGTCAAGGCAATCAAGGAATTACGCGGAGGCGTACACGTAGTACGCCGCACAAGTGATTCCGCAGATTGACGCAGAGATTGCGGAAAAGGGCCATTTCTGGATGGAAACTAACTAATTTTTCTGTAGTATCCGGTCCAGAAGAATATGGGCGACCTCATCTTTTTGCATTTCAGGAATATCTTCATTTGTGCCGTCTCTATAAAACAGGGTCACTTTATTGGTGTCACTACCAAAACCCGAAGAGGGTCCCCCCACGAGATTTCCCACAATAATATCAAGATTTTTTTCAAGCAGCTTTTTTTCTGCAAACGATTCAAGGTTTTCGGTTTCCGCAGCAAACCCCACAAGTATCTGATCTTTTTTTCTCCTCCCCACCTCTTTCAAAATATCCCGGGTTTTTTCCAGTGACAAAACCCGTTCATCCTTTTCCTTCTTGATTTTTTGTCCGGACTGCTCCTTTGGCCGGTAATCAGAAACTGCTGCTGCCTTAATAATGATTTCCGAATCTTCCATGTGTTCAAACACAGCAAGGGCCATCTCACGGGCCGTGCCCACCCTGACCACCGTTACGTTATTTGGATCGGGAAGATCTGTCGGTCCGGTTATCAGAATAACATCCCCCCCCCTTTGTTCTGCAGCCCTTGCTACTGCAAAGCCCATCTTTCCGGAAGAAGGATTGCTGATGTACCGAACCGGATCGATAAATTCGCGGGTCGGACCGGCGGTTACAAGTATCTTTTTTCCCTTCATATCTTTGGGTGAAAGACGAAATAACAGCCGGTCAAGAATATCTTCGGGTTCAGGAAGGCGACCGGGTCCCGTAGCACCGCAAGCAAGCTCCCCTGATTCCGGTTCTATGACAAAATGCCCATCGGACTTGAGCCTCTCAAGATTCCTTCGGACCGCTTTTGCTTCAAACATATTCGTGTTCATAGCAGGACAGATGACCACGGGACATGTTACTGCCAGAATGAAAGTGCTCAGTGCATCATCGGCAATCCCGCCGGCGATCTTGCCGATAATATTCGCCGTCGCCGGTGCAATAATCACAGCATCCGCTTCATTCGCCCAATCAATATGCCTGATGGAGGCATCATCAACCGTTTCAAAGAGACGTGTACAGACCGGTTGACGGGATAAGGCCCAAAAGGTCAGAGACCCTACAAACTCTAAGGCATTCTTCGTCATAATGACTCTGACCTTCGCCTCCTCCTTGATAAGGAGCCTTAAAAGTTCGACGCTTTTGTATGCTGCAATCCCTCCGGATACACCCAGTACGATATTTTTATTACGGATAAGACGTTTCATCTCTGGTCACCGATATATCTTTGTAGTTTCTTTAGTTTTTGAGTGCCGTTAAACCTGAACAAAAGTTCTATCCATTCACTGAACAGCATGAAAAGATTCTCTCGATTTTTATCAAAGCCTCTGTTTTCAATTTCAGAAAGCGCATCGATGAGATCCTGGCGACCCGGTTCCTGTTTCAATAGGTAGTTATAAATTTCTGCCGCTTTACCCAAATTGCCCTGATCGGCATAGACTTTTGCCATGGTCCGGGTATAAAAAACGTCATCTTCCATTACTTTTATTTATCCTTTCTCCCTTTCTTTACCTTGATCACAACCTCGTCTTTACCGATTACGCCAAGTTCGTTCCTGGCCACATTCTCTACATATTCGGGATCGTTCTTTAATCTTTCTATTTCGCGATACAAGGAAAGGTTTTCCCGGGTCAGTTTATCATTTTTCTTTAAGAGAATGTCTCTTTCCGTTTTGATCCGGTATAAATCCGAAAGACCATTTTCACCGAATATAGTGAAAATTAACAACGAAAACAATACGATTATTGCTAAAGCAAGCAGAATATTTTGCTTTGAAATCACTTTTTATCTATGCCTTTCCCGGCTATGGCCAGAACATTTTTCAGTTCTTTGCTCTTAAGTAATAAGGAAAAAGAGCCATAAAGAACAAGACCGGTCACGATACTTCCCATGAGACCGAAGAAAAGGCCGGATAATGTGCCGTCTTCAGACGGAATAATCAAAAACGCAGTGGCCCAGACAACAGCTCCCATAATCCCTGAACAAATCATTGTTTTACAGGCGGACTCGATAATACCTTTTAACCCCAGAGCACCGAGTTTTTTCCTCAAGACCCGGACAAGAAGCCCCAAGTTCAACATGGAAGCAAGGGACGTTGAGAGCGCAAGCCCACCGTGTCCCATCGGTCCCATAAGAATGACTCCAAGTATGACATTGGCACAAACGGATACGACAGCAGTTCGTACCGGCGTCCTTGTGTCCTGTAATGCATAAAACGTTGAAACAACAATCCGTACCGCTGAAAACGCCCAGAGACCTATACTATAATACAAAAGCGCATATGCAGTCAAACGCGTGGTTTCCGAATCAAAAGCTCCTCGTTTAAACAACAATTCAACAATAGGTTCCCTCAATACGATCAGGCCAACCATAGAAGGGATGGTGATAAAAAAGACCATTCTCATGGCATATGAAAAGGTATCTCTGACGGCCTGCAAATCTTTTTCAGCGGCCTGCCTGGAAAGACTTGGCAAAACAGCAGTGGCCATGGCTATGGCAAATATTCCGAGTGGAAATTGTACCAGGCGGTCGGCATAATAAAGATACGACACACTCCCTTGGACCAGTAAAGAAGCAAGCAGGGTTCCCACCAGGATGTTGATCTGGTATACAGCGGCGCCAAATACGGTGGGGAGCATGAGCAGGCCGACTTTTTTTAGACCGGGGTGGTAAATGTTTGCTTTTTTCCAGAAATAAAACCCTTTTTTTATCAGAAAGGGCACCTGAAGAGCCAGTTGCAAAAATCCTCCGATCAGCACCCCAATGGCAATCCCGGTCACCGGATCAGCCATGTGAGGTGCAATTAAGAATACCGAGGCTATTATGGAAATGTTCAAAAATACCGGGGCCAGGGCCGGTGCGGCGAAATGGCCGAGGACATTAAGTATCCCCATACAAAGTGCAACAAGTCCGATAAAAAAAATATATGGAAACATGATACGGGTTAACAGTACCGTAAGTGAATATTTTTCAGGAGAGGCGACAAACCCGGGAGCGATAAGCCGGATGATAACCGGGGACAGCAAAATACCTGCAATAACAGTGACAACAAGAAACAGGGAGAGGAGCCTTATGGCGGACCTTGCCATTTTAAAGGCATCATCTTTTCCCGCCTTAGTAAGGTACTCGGTAAAAACGGGGATAAATGCAGCGCTCAAAGAACCTTCGGCAAAAAGCCTTCTTAAAAGATTGGGGATCCTGAAAGCGACAAAAAAAGCATCCGAAGCGAGCCCGGCGCCAAAAAACCAGGCAATCACCACATCTCTTATGAAACCGAAAAGGCGGCTCAATAAAGTTGCTGATCCGACAACTCCGGCCGTTTTTGTCACACGGTGGTTTTCAGTGGTTGGCTGGTTTGTTGTTGGGTTCATTATTAATTTAACATCTTGGAAATCTTAAATATTATTGAAAATAAAGTTATTTTTTGGACTTATATTTTTAACTCGGACACGGAAAAATGGAATGATGGAATATTGGAATGATGATTTAAAAAATAAAATTTCTTTATTTAATATCCATCAATACAAACTATACAATACCCAATTTTTCATTTTCATAGAATCCAATATTCCAGTGTTCCATCATTCCAGCATTCTAATTTTGAGCGGAGCGAACCAACTTGGGGTTGGTGAGTTAAAATAAAGCTTGACATATCTTCCGGGAATTTATATTTGATATGCTTTTATTTATAATATTAGATCGA
>JASFLX010000173.1:0-6738 GCA_050117895.1 Desulfobacterales bacterium
ATTCCTCCCTTTGAGGAGACGGAAAATTTTGTAGAAAAAGTGATGAAATATTATTCTATCTTTAAAAAGGGATAGCCGCTCAGTCAACGACGATAAATAAACTAAATTGAGTTCACATTTTTATCTATTATGGATCCTTCTTTGATAACCATCTGTGATTTGCCACTGTTTTTTATTACAACATTCCCCTTTAGGGTCACGTTTTTTTCAAAACGTACATCACCCTCAATCGTAAGAGATTCACAATCGATCAGGGATGGAATCCCTTCAGCAAATCTTTCATCAAAAAGATCTATTTTGCCGTAATATTTCGGATCAAGGGTTATGGTTATGGTTTGTGACCCGATCCTGGAATTTAAAATCAGATGATCGTTTTTTGAAAAAACAAAACGGTCGGATCTTATGGCCAGAAGATCGTTACATTTTTTTACGGGAAAAAAACGGGATGTGGGAACACGTATTATAGCAGCACCCTCAAAAAGAGATATGGCGGCTCCCATGGCTGTTTCGACCTGAAATACTTTTGGAGTATTTTCATTTCTTGGATCCAGCGTTTTCTGGTTTTTGATAATCGGAAGGTTTATGGTATGGTGCTTTTCAATAAGCGCTTCTAAAGCTTTAAGATTTAACCATATGTTATTTGTGTTGAAAAACCGGTAACGTTTTATATCTTTGAACGCATCCATTTCATGTTTCGGGCACTGGGCGGACTCACGTAATATCAGACGGCCGTTTATATGTCTGGCAATATGTCCGCCTTTTACGTCTGACGGTGTTCTCGGAACCACTTCCATCATAAAAGGCAGTCTGTTCTCAGCAAAATACCCTAAAAGTGATTCATCCATGGTAGCACCCAAGTTATCCGAGTTGGAAATAAAGGCATATTCTATTCCTTTGTTCAGAAGGCGATGTAACACGCCGGATGTATAAATTGCCGAGTATATGTCACCGTGTCCCGGGGGATTCCATTCCAGGTCCGGATTCTCGGGCCAAGTCGCAGGGGCAAGGTCTTTCTCCAGGATTTTTGGGAACTTATTCTGAATAAATAAAAGTGGGGAATCTGACGGCTTGATCATTGAGAGTGCGTCAATGGTGTCTTCATGTGTGCTGAAACTGTTCATAAGGGCCAGCTTTACCCGGCACCTTTCAGCCTGGTTTACGATTATCTCAAGAAACGTTTTTTCGTTTTTTACCTTTAAAAGAGATTTGGCTTTGGTAAGGCCCATGCTGGTTCCCAGACCGCCGTTCAGCTTGATGATAACCGCATGGCGTAATGCTTTTTGTCCGGATTCGGTATATTCTTTAATACGGGTTGCATCTTCAATTTCATCCGGAGCAACGGGTTTTATGTCTTTATCAGATATAAGACCGGTTGCTCCAGAAACGAGCTTTTTATAATAATACGAAAACGTATCAATAACCAAAGGGGGGAATTTCGCATGTTCCATCTTTGAAATAAAGGATGGAAGATATGTTTTTTTATCTGAATTTGCCGGCATATTGGATTTTATTTACACCCTTTCTATCCATCCTTCAGGATCTTCAATATGGCCGTATTGAATATCTGAGATCGTTTTGTAGAACTTGTTGGCCATGGGACCGACCGTGCCGTTACCCACGGTTATTACGGTGTCACCGTATTTGATTTCGCCAACCGGAGAAATCACCGCAGCGGTTCCGGATCCGAATATTTCTTCGAGTTTTCCCGATGAATGGGCATCCAACACCTCGTTGATGCTGATTTTTCGTTCCGCAACGTTGATGTCCCACATTTTTGCAAGAGAAATTACGGTCTTTCTAGTAATGCCGGGAAGGATACTTCCGCTTAACATGGGCGTGATCAGTTCGCCGTTTATGACAAAAAATATATTCATGGCCCCGACTTCTTCAATGTATTCCTGTTCAATACCGTCAAGCCACAATACCTGGGTATACCCCTGTTGATGTGCCTGTTCGCCGGCGAACAGGCTGGCTGCATAATTTCCCGGCGTTTTGGCTTCACCCACTCCGCCTCGTACCGCCCGGACATGGTTTCGGGTTACCCATATCTTGACAGGATTAAAGCCTTCGGCATAATAGGCACCTACCGGAGAAAGAATAATAAAATAACGGTATGTATGGGAAGCGCGAACACCTAAAAAAGGATCGGTGGCTATAATAGTAGGGCGTATGTAAAGGGAGGTTCCCGGAGTAGACGGCACCCAGTCTTTTTCAATAACCAGCAATTGCTTAAGGGCATCCAGGGCAAACACCTCATCAATCTCAGGGATGCAGAGGAGACGCGCAGAGTTGTTCAACCGTTTGAAATTATCACCGGGACGGAAAAGCTGAATATCCCCTGAATCCGTCCTGAAAGCCTTGAGTCCTTCGAAAACGCCTTGACCATAATGAAGCACCATGGTTGCCGGATCCATATCCATGGATGCGTAAGGCTCTATACGTGGATGATGCCACCCGTCTTGCGGATTGTAATCCATGTTAAACATGTGGTCCGTAAAAATACTGCCGAAACCGAGTTTGGAATCATCAGGTTTTGTTTTTAATTGATCCGCTTTTTTAACAGTCAGTTGCATTTCAGCCTCCTCGAAGATTTTAAAATTTCAGTCCGATAGTTTCCACAGCATAAGCCCCGTCGTATGATCGTGAGCCCTCTTTAGGGGGGTGCCGGTTAGTTCCTGAAGATCAATTTCTCCGGCATAAAGAATGGTCTCTGAAAAAAGATGTCCGCCCATGGTTTTTCCCTCTATATCTCCCAGAACAATATGGGCATGTACGATCGGGTTTTCATCCACTAATGAGATATTTCCGGTGCAACTTACTATTTCAAGAGTTTCTTCTTGGGTAAATGTTGCATAAACTTGTTGTTTTTGATCATATGCGCCCAGAGTCGCAGAAGATACTGCACCGATTACGGAAAATGTAGCCATTTGTATTGACGACTCGTTACAAAAATCTTCGATAGATGTAATCAAATCTTTGCCGTGGGGAAGACGTCCTACAAATCGCCGTCCCAGTGTAAATTCAGAACAGGTCAGTTTGTCCATCAAAAACCTCCAAGATTCATATTATATTAACAATAAAATTTGTAACATCTCAATAAATTATGGGGGCTCACCATCACCATTTATTGTACCAAAACTTATTGAGAAGTTTTAAAAAATTGATTCAAGATCTATAGCATCTTTACCATTGAAATCAAGACCAAAATTTTTATCAAGTTGTTTCGCTAAATACAAGCCTGTATTCGCAGGGTAAACCCATTTGACTTCGGTGCAGCGTAACCACGGCGAGTTTCTCTTGGAAACCGACTGACTGTTTGAAGGGCTTTAGCACCCGTTGGCCTGAGCCGAATGAAATTATGACCTAAAAAATCAATGGGATCATTTAGCGACGAATTGTTCTTAATAACTCTGGTGCGGTTCGGGCTTACGGGTGCTTGAGCACAAGTTTCAGTCGGTTGGAAAGAGATACACGCCGTGGTAGAGAGTTCTCCCTGTATTGGAATTCAAATGCGTTTGCACTGCCTCTATTTTCTCATAGGTTGACATTGAGCGTTTTGGATATTAAAGTTTGAAATTTAAATTCACCAATACATAATGGAAAGGAAAATCAATATGACCCTATCAGAGAAAATGGCCGATATCAAACCGGTAAGGCTTGGCTTAGATAGTAAATTTAAATTTAAATGCCATAAAGGGGTAAAATGTTTCACCAAGTGCTGCAGAGACATCAATATCGCTCTGACTCCCTATGACATTATCAGGCTTAAAAACCGTTTGCAGCTTTCTTCAGATGAATTTTTAGCCATGTACACGGTTCCTCGTCTTTTGGAAAAGACAGATCTTCCCATGGTGACTCTGAGGATGATGGACGATGATTTAAAATCATGCCCGTTTGTCACTGATAGCGGGTGTATCATCTATGAAGACAGACCCACGACTTGCCGTTATTATCCCCTTGGCGTTGCTTCGCTGAGTCACAGGGAAGGAGTTGATGATGATGGATTCTATTTTTTTGTGCATGAAGCGCACTGCCTGGGTTTTGAAGAGAAAAAGGAATGGACGGTCCGTGAATGGCGGAAAGATCAGGGTGTTGATATCCATGATGAAATTAATGCTGGCTGGACCGATCTTGTTGTGAGGAAAAGATCTTTTCCTCCGAATCTCAAACTTGTTGAAGAAAGCAAAAAGATGTTCTTTTTAGTTAGCTACAATATCGATAAGTTCAAACAGTTTGTTTTTGAAAGCTCATTTTTGAACCGGTATGCGATTGACCCTGCAACCGTTGAAAAGATCAGAAAAGATGAAATAGCCCTGCTGAAATTCGGTCTTAAATGGTTAAAAGACGTTCTGTATAAAGAAGGAAGTTTTAAGCCCAAGGAAAGTACAGCTGATTGAAATGGCAGTATCCGGCATCAAGCCAAACGTCTCGGAATTGCTACAACTTAATGAAAATATAAAACATTTTTAAGGATTGAACGCTTGCTTCGAATACGGAAAAATGGAATAGTGGAATACTGGAAGGTTGGTTTTTAAAAGGATATTATCCATTTTTATTTTTATCATTAACCCAATGTTACATTATCCCAGAACTCATTGTTCCATTATTCCAGCATTCCAGCATTCCAATTAGGGCGAAGCCCTTAACTTACATTAATATTCCTCGTAAAAAAGACCGTCCCAACTCGAAGGATTGTTCAAACGCTCTTCAATATCCACATTGAAAAATTCGGCGACCGGCTTTAAAATTTCCGGATTGTCGGCCTGTACTTTGCGCGCGGCCGATAGAACCGTCTCAAGTCCGTTTCGTGTCATTTTTCCCAGAGGTTGTCTGCACCCGCCGCAGGGCATTCCCAGTATGGACATTAACGTTTTAAAGCCCAGCGGATTTCTGGCCCGGCATCCAACCTCCCCATAAGGCGTCTTTTCCATGGTTTTGACCGTAACCAGACCAAAAAGGGGTTCCAGCGCCGTCAACAGCTTTTGGGCGTCTTGCTCTTTGCCCTGTTCAAGGAGTCGAACCATTTCAGTGATGGGACCGGGAGCAACATTTGACGCAACCGAAATAACACCGGACGCCTTGATCTGAGGATCGAGCATCATTTCAAAAGTCATTCCGTCATCACCGGAGAGTATGGTAAAGTCAGGCCCGCAGCAGGTTCTTGTGCGGCGCATATTTTCAAGATTGGCCGTGGCTTCTTTGACCGTATTGACATTTTTATAGGTCTGATTAAGGATGGCAAGATCCTCGGGTAACAGCTGTGCACCGGTTCTGCCGGGGATCACATAAGGAATAATCTCAATATCGGGCGCCGCTTTGGCAACGGGGGCGATATATTCCCGGCGTATTTCAAGAGAACTGGGCCCGTTATAGTAAGGATCTACCAGCAAAACCGCATCAGCACCTACAGCAACCGCATGCTTTGTTCCATCCAGCGACTCTTTTGTGTTGTTACTCCCTGCACCTGCAATGCAGATACATTTATCCGTTGATTTTTCCGCAACGATTTCAATAACCCGATTATGCTCTTCCCAGCTCAGAACAGGACTCTCCCCGGTAGTCCCAACAGCCAGGATTCCGGTAATTCCGTTTTCTATCTGGAATTCCGACAGCTTTCCGAGACCTTCATAATCGACGGTATCATTTTTAAATGGTGTAACAATTGCTGTGAAACATCCTGCGAGCATAGTATCCCCCTTTTAAAAATAAAAAGTGTTCTTGCCATTAAAAGCATCGTACGGACCATAACGGTGTATACAGAAAAGGTAAATAAAGTGAGAGGTTATGTCAAGGGAAAACTCGGTAATCTCTGGAAACAGCGTAATAGGGCAAACCGAAAATTATCGAAAAAGGATGGTGCGGCTTAAAATCCATTTTAAAACAGAAATCAAAGAAGGAATTAAAAATGTGATGTGTACGAGACCCTTGAAAAATATTTCCTTTGCCCCGATTTTTGCTCGGATCCGGATTATGGGAACAAAATCGGACGTTTTCAAGGGTCTCGATTATAGCGCATTATATCAGTAAAACACTATCGACCCGATGAGCCTCTTCCAGATATACCCCGTCCGGCAAGTGGATTATAAAGTTTTATAATTCCCACCTTCATACAGTCAAGTGTCTGGGTTTCCGAGATAACATTCATCAAAGTATTTTCGCCGTCTTCCGGTAGAACACATGCATTTGCATCGTCGAAAGTTAAATCCTTAAAGCCTTTAACGAGTTTCTTTTTTTCCTTTTTGGTCATGCCCACCTGAATTGCGTTTTTACCGTCTATTTCGGTAATCTGGTCGGCCAAACCCGCATCTTCAATTTTTTTGGTTTTCTCATCATCCAAAAAAACATTAATATAAAAATCCGCCATGAGTACCTCCTGTTAATCAATTTCTAAGTATTAATAATAAGCTCTCTTTTTTAAACACACAATTAAGATCGACTTTTATATTATAATGGTTATGGCCTGTCAATAGTCTTGTGACCTCTTTCCTCCTGTTTTTTCTTGACAACCCAAAATGGCTGACATACCTTCCCCACAGTTGAAATGTTTCAAATCTTATAATTATCAAGCGGTTTTAATCAGCCGGTTAACAATAAATGGTAAACCATAAAATAGAATCTTTTTAAAGGATAAATCATGACAAAAGCAAAAAACGCTGAAGAATATATCGCTCGCCAGCGGATGGCCATTGCCGGAAATCCGGAATGCGGCGTATCCCGTTACAATCTTGCGGTCGCTCT
>JASFLX010000174.1:0-6658 GCA_050117895.1 Desulfobacterales bacterium
TTTTTTCGTAATTTTCAGGTCGGGTTTTCTAGATAAAAGGTACTAGATGATGGGAGGGGGTGCTAGGAAATTTCTAATACTTTTATATTGGCTTGGTACTAGATTTTCTAATACTTGGTGTGTTTTGAGATGGAAATATGGTGAAAATGTCTAATTTGAGAAATTACATCGGAGCAGATCACTTACCATTTAAATATAGCGCAAGCGATCGCAAATCCTCCGCCGCTCGCGCAGAAAAGAAGCACATCCTCTGACCGAGGACCTTTACCTTCAACCAGTGCATCGTCCAGAGCCATAGGAATACAGGCGGCACCGGTATAGCCCCATTTATCCATTATCCAGTGGGTTTTTTCCAGTGGTTGGTTGAGCTGTTGCATAACATCTTTGATGGTATTGACGTTCAACTGGGTGAAAAGAAAGAAATCAACTTCGTCCACTGAGGCCAACCCTGCCTTGGCAACGGTTTGACGGATGAGCGGAGGCCAGTTGTCATTGTTAAAGGTTGCCGGAAATTTTTCCAAAAACTGCATAACCGGACGATTGAGATCGTTGTGGTTGGCGACACAGGCAGCCCCGCCCGTGTATATCCCCCATGATTTGTAGTACTGACCATAAGAAATCAGCTTTGAGGCCAGGTAGCCCGGCTCGTCGCTGACACTCATTACTACCGCACCAGCCCCATCGCCGAAGAGGGTACAGGTACGCTTATCACGATAATCGAGGAAACGGGTCATGGCGTAGCCGGCAACGACCAAAACATTGTTGATGTCTGTATCCACGGTGATCTGCTTGGCGGCAACATCCACACCGGTAATCCAGGAGGCACAGGCACTGTTGATATCAAAAGTCCCGCTGTTCAGAGCGCCCAGTTTATGCTGCAAAATGGGAGCAGTGGCCGGGCTGATGTAATCCGGCGTATCCGTACCCAATATAATCAGGTCGACATCGGCGGGATCCAGGTCGGCTCGCTCCAAGGCTTGAAGAGCCGCGGCGGTACACATATCGCTGGTTGTTTCATCATCAGCTATGCAGCGGCGCTCTGCGATACCGACCTTTTCCTTGAGCCAGGCATCCACGTCCCCAACAAGGGGCTCAAATTCGGCATTGGTCATGACGCGTTCCGGCACGTAGCGGCCGGTGCTGATTATCTTGGCATAGCGATTTTCCATTGTTCGTCTCCCCATCTTTTTTCAAAATATGATCCAAGATCCCTTGCCTTAAGCTACACCGGGGGCTCAATCGAGTCAACAGATGATAACGGAACCGAATCATGAAATATTCGGGCGAGGTGAACCGCGCCGAAGCTCATCAGATCGAAGGCGGGTTAATTCCGCTATATCATTTCAACGTTGGAATGGCTACGGCGCAATTCCGCTTTGATACACCGCAGCTTCTTGGATTGAAACGGAAATCCCGCCAAACGGGGTCGTAGCGGAGATCCCGTCCAGCGGGGCTTGGGTAAGCTTCATTTAAAGTAGTTTGCATATCAATTCTTTTGACCATGATATTCAATCCACATCAGGCGAATGAAAAATCCTTCACTTAATAGTCATTTATTTTCATCAACTTGTCTCTTTGTGTTGTCAGGCCAATTTTATTTGCCGTATGAAAATTCCTTCATATATCCGTTTTTCATTTAAATAATCAGATTACATTTACAGTAAAACCAGTTGGTTAGTTTTGTCTCCCGGGTCTGGCACATCAATTGCTTATAAATAACTAATGTCCATCCATAAATAGGGAGAGGATGCCAATACTTGAAGCTCATGGTGTATTTATATTTCAAGAATAGGATTTTCTATGATGACAATTAAAAAAGGGTTTTCGGAGCGCAGGAAACATGAACGATTCAAGGTTAAGAACGGTGCGATTGCTATGATCAGGCCACTGAATGCTCCTGTTACAACTCAAAAATATTGTCAAATCATAAATATCAGTAAAGGCGGGCTTGCCTATCGTTATATTATTAGAAATGGCGAATCAAATGAACCGTTTAAATTAGATGTATTATTTATTCAAGATAGCATCTGTTCTGTCTATTTGAAGGATGTATCGTCAAAAACTGTTTGGGTTTCTCATATAGACAGCAAGACTTCATTTAACCGAGTAACAATTAAAAAACGAGGTGTTCAGTTTGGAGAAATGATGTCAAATCAGATGTCTCAATTGGATCGTTATCTCAAAAAATGCACCATTAGATGATTTTTCCATCCGCATCCAGCATCAACTATTCAGATTTCCTTGACCTTTTTAAATCCGCCTTCGCCGTATTACCTTTCAGTCTGTTGGAGTAAAACGGAAATCCCGCTCAGCGGGGCTGCGGGAAGCTTCATTTTTTGTTGATTAACTTTAAAAAATTGTCGACCAGCAGAGGATTAAATGATGTCCCTTTTTCTTCGGTTAAAATTTTTAAAATTAGCGATACCGGTTTGGGTTCCTTATAAATTCGTCGACTGCGCATGGCATCAAATACGTCTGCGATGCCAATCATTTGACTAACGATATTGGGCCGCCATTTTTTTGATATATTCGGATAACCCGTACCATCGTACTTAATGTGATGTTCAAGTGCGCCCAAGACTGCCAATTTTGAAATATTTTTCAATCCGAGTATATACTGAGCCCCTTTTACGGTGTGTGTCTCAATAATCGATCGCTCATTGTCCGTTAACCTGCCTGGTTTATTCAAGATTTCATCGGGAATAAACAACTTTCCCGAATCGTGAAGAACTGCTGCGATTCCAATCTCATAGAGCTGCTTACCTTTGAATCCTAAAGATTCAGCTTGACTCATGGTAAGTATACACACATTGACAACATGCGTAAAAGTATATTCATCAACAGACTTAAGTTTGGCCAGCATATGAATTGGATTAATTCCATAGGAAAACCCGCGAATGAAGGCCTTAATCAATTCATCTACAGCCTGGATATCTATGGCTTTATGTTTCGAAATCTGGCTGCACATCATTCGGATTTCACCGAGTTTATCATCCCGAACCGAGCCGAGTGCTAAGAGATGTTCTTTTTCATCGTCTGATAGGGTGATGTCTTGTGGCATTACAGTTTTTTCATCGACGCGTAATTCAACCTTGCCGAGTTTCAGATATTCACTGCTTTTTATGGCTCCACCTTCAGGATTGGCCAGTTGTTTGACGAGAAAATTCAAGTCCTGTTTAGATATTCCAGATTTGAAAGTGATATGCTCAATAGCATTTTCTTTTAGTATGCGAGCAAATTGGTCCCCACGGGAACCGCTGTTCTTGAGCGGCACATTGTCAACAACCATCTGATCATCAATCAACATAATGGTCGTGAGCGGCTTATCGAGAAAGAATCTGTAAAGTTCTCCATATGCATCTTCAAGGTAGCGATTGATCTTAGGGTGCTTGGTCGAATAAAGGCGCATGTTTGTTACGGCAGCGTTAATATTTGAGATGACCTTTTCGATTTGTTTATGTTTCTTTAAATCTGAAATCATTACTCATTCCTATTGAACACGTTGATTTTTACTCCCAATGTTTTTGCATATCTGGCGAATTTGATTGTCTTCGGACTCTATACCCATTTTCAACAGAGAGGTGATTTGGGACAATTCATACCCCTCAAGCGATTGATATAAGGCAAGCTTCATACGGTTTAAACTTTTTGGCCAGATGGCCCATCTGCACTTTGCCAGTTTTTCCAACACGGGTACTGCACTTGGATCTCCAATTTTACCAAGGGTGGTGATGATCGTCTCATTTATTTCATATTGGAATTTAAATAATGTCCACCGAGGTATTGCAGAAATCAAATCCGGTACCATATCTACTATTTTATAGGTGCCTATCATTTCAATTACTTTGTATTTGTCTTTGGTATGGGAGGATTTGAAAAAACTCCTGATAACATCCGGTTCTTCAGAGCTTCCTAACTCAATTATAGTTGCCAGTGCCGTTATTCGAACATCGGCATCATGATGTTCCAAAAGCCTTTTCACAGTAGAAACGTCTTTTTCCGTTCCTAACTTATGCACCAGGGTTAACAGTTTGACTACAAATGATGGTTGAGGATCACTAAACCGCCTTTTGGCTTCGAGACATGTTTCTTCCGGGAATTTATTCAACAACTTTAATATTGAACTTTGAATTTCCGGCTTCTCCCCTTTTCCATACAGCGCAACCATTTCCGGAACGACTATCGAGCCAAGGGATAGTAGAAACTCATAGGCGGCGGTGTCATCAGGTTTCGCCCATTTTTCGAAAGAAACGACCGCCAGGGAGATAAACCGCGCTTCACGAAATTTCTTTAATGTGTTTTTAGCCAGGGATTGAATTTCTTGATTGGATTTATCTTTATGATGTTTAAGCAGCACTCTAACGATCTTCAATAACGTGGGAAATCCTCCCGTTCTTAACAAATCATATGCGATTTCGACGAGTTTAGTGGTGTATTTCTCATATTCGACGGGATTAATTTCGTTGTGCATAAAGGATAATATAATATGGGCAATTTGCGAATCAAGATGAGAAGGTTCCAGTTCTTTATGGAAATCTTCGATGGGTAAATCCTTATTGGCTTCAACGATTTCCTCATCTATGTCATTGGACAGATTGTTTAAGGTATTCTCATAATCGGTTGTTACATATTCTTCAAATTTTTCGCGAGTAAAAAGGTCTTGAAGCGCTCCTGTATCAGAAAGCAGATTTAGAGGATTTGTCGATTCATTGAAGTTAGTTTCACCTTCAGGATGACTCATTCCATCATGGGCATGTGTTATTCTGTAAACGAGATTCATTAGTGAGGTAGAAATTTCCTCACCATCTTCATTTGCCTGTTTTAGCATATCCAAAACGACATGCTCAGATAAATCAGTCAATAAATTTTTTGTTGCCTCATTCTCACCCGCTGAATTAACCTGATTGTAGGTCGCAGATAAAAATTGTTTCTTTAGTTTTGGGTTTAAATTTTGAAGCAAGAGATCCAGTTCATTAAAATCATTAATACATATTGATGGAGAAGTGATGGATTCGCCGGCTTCCTCCATGTGTTTACTTATAGTGGATCGATAGGTATCCAGGGCAACGTTGGTGTCAATTTTATTCTCATTCAGGAATAATGCAAGTTGAGAAGGATTAATTCCTTTGGTTTGTTCTATAGGAACTCCTTGATCAGAAGCCGTTAAAGAACCGGAAAGCAGGCCGCTGATAAATTCGTTCCATATTGCCGAGCCTTTTGTCTGAGATTTTCGGTTTTTTGTTCGAGTTATCTCTTTTTCTTCTATATGATGAAATGCGCGGAAATCAATGAACTGAACTTTTATGGACTTAACCCTGTTGTCTGCCAGGGCCTTGTCAAAACCTCCAAAATTTTCGAGATGTTCAGGGTCTTTGGCCATCAGCTGAAAAAAACACGAAAGATCATCAACAGAAATATTTCGGTAAAAAGTGATACCGGCTAATTCGTGATTTTTAGCCGATAACGCAAAGTCTTTGATATTGTCACCCTTATCCTCTATTAGTGTATTGTTAACAAATAGTTTATCTTTCGCCACTCCGATGGTGAATTTCGGGGCCAATTCAAGTAAATCATGAAGTAACGCATGGCATTGTTTTATGCTTTGATTTGTCTGGACATGACCCGGTGGATAAATCAAAAAGTTTTTTCTGGTAATATTCAACTGGTACAATACATCTGAAAGCAGTTTAATATCCAATTTTGGGCGATTAATATGTATTTCTTTATCTTTTGATTTATCTAAATTTTTTGTTTCGTTTTGTTTCATTTGGGTGCCCATATTCTTACTATTAACAATATATTATATCGATATAATTATCGGCCTAACTTACATAAAACTTAATTATTTTATAAATAAATCGGATTAAGCGTTATGAAAGCACAATAGGCAGGAAATGTTTAGAAAATGGGTGGCGGTTTTTCTTCTCCAGAGGATTTCGGATGGGCACTTTTGATAAGATAGATTTTAGTGATCAAAGGCCAGATAATAATGAAAAGGCAGAGTCAAATGACCCTGCCTTTTGAAATGGGTGATTGGAAGATGCGTATTTTTGAACCGTAGAAACGGGAATACCTGGTTATAGGTTTCAAGGGTTGGTCCCGCTAAAAGCGGGACTTCGCCCTTGACGCCCCCCACTTGGCGAAATTTTGAAGCCCCCCGTTTTAAAAAAGGCGCAGGAAATTGGAGGGACCGGGCCGGCTGGAGGAGTCGGATTTCCTGCGAAAACCGGTTTGTTTAATTTTCCAAATCTTTTATTCGAATACCTTTTACCAATAAATATATAACCCTGTCAATATTAGCATGGTATGATTTTATTCGTATTTTTAATGTCGGGTTTTCTAGGTAGAAAGTACTAGATAAAGGGCGAAGGTACTAGAAAAATTCTAATACTTTAGTACTAGATTTTGTAATACTGGATATGTGAATCGGAAGATGATGTTTAGTAGGTGCTCCTTTGTTAGGGCTTATTCGGAGTTAACAGGGGTCAATTTTCGGTTATCTCACCATTATATCGGTATCCATAACCACCGATTGGATAAAAAAAATATTTTTTTCTGCGTTTGCTGTGTGGTAAAATAATATGAAAAAATCGGGTTAGACTTTTGGACAGCGTCCCCTGGTTTCACAATATAGTTGGAGCAGGGCAATGGCAACCGC
>JASFLX010000175.1:0-6653 GCA_050117895.1 Desulfobacterales bacterium
AAAACGGAAAGAATGCCATCGAAATCTATAAAGAAAACCAGGATAAGATTGATATCGTCATCATTGACATGATCATGCCTGAATTGAGTGGTGGCGAAACTTATGACAAATTAAAAGAAATGAATCCCGATATAAACGTTCTTCTATCCAGCGGGCATAGTATCGATGGCCAGGCAACCCAAATACTTGAACGGGGCTGTAATGGCTTTATCCAAAAACCTTTTAATATTAACGTATTATCAATGAAAATTAAGGAGATTTTGGACCAAAAATAACCTTTAGACAACGTTTCAGTCCAAGCATCCGTAATTATACTTATTGGGAGTTCTACAACTTATTGAAAATAAAAGTTTTTAAAGATAACCTGTCTATGTAATCGGAATGGAAGAATGGAATGCTGGAATATTGGGGCGAAGCCCCTCAAATTATCTTATGATCTTAACAATTTGTAGAATTTCCCGAGTAGTTTGATGATGAATTCATACCAGAAAGAACAGGCCGAATCGCTGGCCATGGTGCAGCGTCATCTTGCGACCCTTTCCGACTCTGAAAGACAGGCTCTCGAGTTGCAAATTTCCGACTATCTGTTGTTTCGTGATGAAGTCGATACCTTTCTGTCCGAGCATTTTAGCAATCTGTGCACGAAAAAGTGCTACGAGAGCAAGCTCAGTGCCTGCTGCTCACGCGAAGGCATCATTACCTTTTTCGGAGACATGGTTGTCAATACGCTGGTCTCCTGCAAAAAAGAAATCGATGCACTGCTGGCCACACTACAAAAACCCAACACCGGATTCAAATGTATTTATCTCGGGAATAATGGTTGTATGTGGCGCGTTAAGCCGATTGTCTGTGAAATGTTTCTCTGTGAGCAGGCCAAAAAAGAAGTGTTCGGGGAAAAAGCATGGACCGAAGATGCCTGGAACGAACTAAAACAACGCAAGAAGCTGTATACCTGGCCGGACCGGCCGGTCCTTTTTGATGACCTCGAACGGTATTTCATGGATGCGGGATATTCTTCACCTCTGATGTACCTTCACAATAGTCCGGGGCTTTTGAGAATTAAAAAACAAGCAAAACAACAGGCCGCTTCTCCTCAATAAAAATCATTTATGACATCTTCCAGTTCAGTTATGGAAATTTTATCCACAAACGGCTTGCCGATATCTTCGAGCAACACAAAGTATATGCCATCTCCTTGTCGCTTTTTATCCTTTTGCAAAGCATCGAACACGGTTTTTCGGTCTGCCTGAAGGCGGGTGGGAAGTTTTAAATTCCGGAGCAAACTTTTGATCCTTTGGGCAGCTTTAGGCTGCAAATGTCGTCTTTTAACGGAAAGCTCCGAAGCCATAACCATACCGGCACTCACCGCCTCCCCGTGGCGGGCACCGGTTGTTTTTTCAATAGCATGCCCAAATGTATGGCCGAAATTGAGCTTGCGGCGTTCTCCTTTTTCCTTTTCATCCTTGTTTACAATGGCAGACTTGATGACGATAGAATCATAAACAAGTCTTTCTATGACACCGGTATCAAGTGCCAAAGCTTTTTGATAATGTTCTTCAAGGTATTTAAACAAATCTGCATTTCCTATGGCAGCATGTTTTACAATCTCCGCCAATCCGCATAAAACCTCTTTTTGAGGCAGGGTATTTAAAAGATTAAGGTCGCAGATAACAAATTCAGGCTGGTTGAAAACCCCGACCATATTTTTGTACCCTTGAAAATTGACACCATTTTTTCCCCCCACACTGGCATCAACCTGTGAAAGAAGAGTCGAGGAAACAAAACCGAATTTCACGCCGCGAAGAAAGGTTGATGCCACAAAACCGGTAATATCGCAGACAATACCTCCACCTATTCCAATGATAACGGTTGAACGATCTACCCCGAACTCTACAAGTTTCCCGTAAATACTCCGAACCGTATCGAGATTTTTTATCTTCTCACCGGTCTGGATGGTTATGACGGGATGTGACGGAAAATTATTTTGATAAAAACGTTTTACATTAACATCGGTGATAATAACGACATTTGCTGCAGGAATGTATTTTCCCAGATTCTGCAATGTTTCGCCGACTCGTATCGTTGAATCTCCTGTGCTGCCATGAATTTCAAGGGTTTTCATTATATTCTCTCACTTTTTTAGTATTTTCCTCTAGTTATTTTGACAAAAAGGAATATCTCAATAACCTAATAGAGCAGGTTCAAAATCACTATTAATTACACCAGAACTTATTGAGAAGTTACGACAAAAACATATTAAAAGCGTAACAGTAAATCAATGCAACCCTTTTTTTAAATGTATAAAAAACCTTTGTTAAGGTTTCAGAGGTTCAAGATTTAAAGTTTTTTAAGGTTCTAAGGTTAATTTTAAAAACAGTTCTTGACAGGCATCAAAGATTTGAGTAATAAAATATAAATAATTTGATTAGGATTTAAATGGATGGCAATACGTTATAGCAACAGATTTCAATACGATTTTGGACGTTTCTTTTTTAGTTTTAGAAACGTCCGTCCGGTTGCGTAACGCCTAAACTTACAACGCCCCGGATGGACCAGAGCCGGTCTGTCCGGGGTTTATTTTTTTAAAGCCCCGGGAAATAGATTCTCGGGGCTTTTTTTTGGATCTAAATTGAGCGATTGCCGATTAAAATTTGAAACGCTCAGTTTAGATTGGGTTTCATTTAAATAAAAGGAGGTTACCCATGATTCTGGTATTGGAAAAGGGGATTACACAGAATCAAAAGAGCAATATCCGGAGCTTACTGTTCAGCGAGGGCTATATTGTTCGTGAAATGTCTGAAGCCGGACAGAATATAATGGGAGCTGTCGGAAAAGGAGGCAAAGGGACCGATTTTTTCGAACAGCTTCCCGGTATAGCCAGAGTGATCCCAATATCTACGTCGTTTAAACTGGTAAGCAGACAATTGCATACCAAAGATACTCTTGTACAGGTTGGGGATGTGGTTGTGGGTGGAGAACGTATTACCATTATCGCCGGACCGTGTGCTGTTGAGAGCAGGGACCAAGCCTTGACGATTGCCAAGGAGGTTAGAAGATACGGGGCTGTTTTGTTTCGTGGTGGCGCCTTTAAACCGAGAACTTCCCCTTATTCCTTCCAGGGTTTGCAGGAAGAGGGGTTAAAAATACTGGCCGAAGTTCGGGAAGTCACCGGTCTTGGGGTTGTGACCGAAATAACCTCACCCGCTCAGGCGGACATGATGATGAAGTATGTAGATGTCGTGCAGGTTGGGGCACGAAACATGCAAAACTTTGAACTTTTAAAATGCGTGGGTCGTATCGGAAAACCGGTGGTTTTAAAGAGAGGGCTTTCCTCCACTATTGAGGAATGGCTCATGTCCGCCGAATATATCCTTTCGGAGGGAAATGAAAAGGTTATTCTATGTGAACGCGGAATTCGTACCTTTGAACCCTATACCCGTAACACCCTCGATCTTTCTGCAATTCCAGTGCTAAAGACACTGACTCATTTGCCGGTAATCATCGATCCCAGCCATGCAACAGGTATCCGTGAAAAAGTCAGTCCCATGTCACGGGCGGCGATCGCCGCAGGTGCGGACGGATTGATGATAGAGGTGCATCATGACCCGGACCATGCTCTTTCCGACGGCCCACAGAGTCTTTACCCCAAACAGTTCGGTCAACTGACGCGTGACATTTATGTGATCGCACCGGTTGTCGGCAAACAGCTCGATTTTGACTATCTGGATAAGGCTAAAGCCGTAGACCTCTTGAGCAAAGCCAACGGGACAGGAATGCAGAGGGCTGCTTTCCTGGGTGAAATGGGTACGTTTAGTCATAAGGCCTGTACCCAGTATTTCGGGAACCAGGTGTCAGCCGTGCCTGCACCGTCTTTTCGGGCGATTTTTGAGGCCGTTAAACAAGGTGAGGTTGATTTCGGTGTAGTGCCCTTGGAGAATTCCCTCACCGGCAGCATCCACGAAAATTACGATTTTCTACTGGAATATGATTTGAGAATTGTGGGCGAAATCACACTGCGCATTATACACTCCTTGATCGGCCATGCTGAAGCCGGCACTGATACGATCAGACGTGTTTTTTCCCTGCCCATGGTTTTTCAGCAGTGCCGCCAGTTTCTTGATCGCCATGAAAACTGGGACCTGGTGCCGGTTAAGGACACTGCCGGAGCGGTTCGGAAGATTAGCCGGGAGGCTGATTCTGCCAATGCAGCTATTGCAAGCCGGGAGGCGGCCGAAATGCACGGTATGGCGGTCATCGAGGAAGGAATTGAAACGAATCCTCGTAATTACACCCGTTTTGTTATCATAGGCACTGATCAACTCGAAAAGGGGCCGAGGCACAAATCGTCTCTTATTTTTTCAACCGGGAATCAGCCGGGCGCCCTTTATGAGGTTTTGAAAATATTCGCCGAAAACGATGTTAACCTGGTGAAGCTGGAATCACGACCCATCCATGGGAAACCGTGGGAATACATGTTTTATGTGGACCTTGAGGCAGATGCCGAATCGGAAACATTCAAGCCAACATTTGATTTGCTTGAAGAAAAAACAGACTATCTGAAAATTCTGGGCAGCTATTGAGTATAGAGACGGCTCTTGAATCAGGGCAGACGCATTTGAATCCCAATACAGGGAGAAGGCTCCACGACGGCGTATATCTCTTTCCAACCGACTGAAACTTGTGCTTAAGTACCCGTAAGCCCGAGCCGAGACAGAGTTATTAAGAACAATCGTCGCTAAATTATCCCATTGATTTTTTTAAGTCATAATTTCAGTCGACTCGGGCTAACGCGTGCTAAAGCCCTTCAAACAGTCATTCGGTTTACAAGAGAAACACACCGTCGCTACGCAGAACCGAAATCAAATGCCTTTGCATTGGCTCTTGACCATTTCAATGTTGACAATCCAAATATTAGCCGTTAAAATTTTCTTATTAATTAATTTTCTATAAAAATTGTTGAAAGGAGAAATATTATGAAACGGAAATCTACATACAAAGTTCGTGTGACTCGGAGAGAAGCCCTCCATGTGCATGACGAGTTCGGCCACTCGCTCATGCTGGTTGAATTGGAAGGTGAACCGCTTCACTATGAAGTGGGCGTGGCCGGTGAATTTGTCTCCCGCCGGAGTGTCAATTTCCACGACCGCATAGAAGGCAGCGGACCCATGCAGGGTTATGCGGTAACCAATTTCCAGTATGGTTCGGTTTACAGCAAGTTCGAAGGAAATCGTGACGGGGAGAGCAAACTCACAACCGGCACATGGAAAACTTATAGAGGGACAGGCAAGCTGGATAACATCAAAGGTAACGGGACATTTAAGGTCACATCAGGGAAAGCGCCGGGCGAATTCATTCTGGAAATGGAAGGCGATTATGAGCTTTAAGTAATCAGAGGTCAGCAATTGTAATAACACAAAGAAAGCCGGTTTATTTTCCGGCTTTCTTTATTGCCTTGTGTTCAACGGCAAGCTCAATATAATGTTCTGCGGTTTGCTTACGTTTTTCCACGTCGCCTTCTGAAAGTTCCTTTTTTATTAAAGCTGGTGTACCGGCCACAAGATGATAAGGCCCGACAACCTGCCCATGCTTGACCACAGAGCCGGCCGCAACCACAGAACCGGTCTTTATAGATGCGTGACTCAATACAACGGCATTAATACCGATAAGACAGTAGTTTTCTATAACACAGCCGTGAACCACGGCATTATGCCCCACAGTAACATAGTCTCCGATAATTACGGGTCTGTCAAAATCCGTATGCAGGGTACAGTTGTCCTGAATATTGGTACTTTTCCCAACGATAATAGGGGCCATGTCTCCTCTTAAAACAGTACCATACCAAATACTGGCGTTGTCTTTTATTTCTACATCCCCGATAACCGTAGCTGTCGGTGCAATAAAAACATTTTTACCGATTTTTGGTTTGTGGCCTTTATATTCAAGTATCATGATCTTATCTTCAAATTATATCTAACCGCCGACCACCTATCTTGGCCAACCTGATTTTACTACACCGCAAATGGACGCACAATAAACACAAATGGACATTTTAAAGAGATGTCTTGTTTAAATTATGTTTTCATTTTTAAGTTTGTGTATATTCGTGTTCATCCGTGGTTTTATTACACCGCAAATAGAAATGCTTTTTAGCAATTAATTATATTTTAAAGCTTTCAGACACACCGGCGTACTGTTTTCGTAATTTTGGTTTTTCTATCTTGCCGGTCGGGTTTCGCGGAACATCACCGAAAATAATTCTGCGGGGTCTTTTGTACCTGGGAAGTGCCTGACAAAAATCATCGATTTCTTCCTTTGTAAGTTCCTGGCCGGGTTTTATCTGGATGACGGCTGTAGCGATTTCTCCCAGTCGGAGGCTTGAAAGACCGATAACCGCCACATCGTGAATTTTTGGATGAGCCTGTAGAAAATCTTCGATTTCCACAGGATAAATGTTTTCTCCGCCGGTGATTATCACATCTTTTTTCCGGTCCACCAGCCAGATGAACCCTTCCGGATCCTGCCGGGCCACATCTCCGGTTAACAGCCAGCCGTCGACTAAAACCTCACGGGTAGCCTCCGGATTTCTGTAGTACTCCTTCATAACCCCCGGTCCCTTGACCATTAACTCGCCGGGTTCTCCCTGAACCACAGGA
>JASFLX010000176.1:0-6593 GCA_050117895.1 Desulfobacterales bacterium
GAATCGTTAAAACATCTGCTGGATGAATTTGAATTCAATCCGAAAACTTGTCTGTTTATCGGCGACGGCAAAGGGGATTTATGGGCCGCCCAAGCTGCCGGCATACCATTTGTGGCCATTGACCCGGATACCGGCGAGTTCGATGAAGCGCAGGGTTTTGACGGGCCTTATGAAAATCTTGCAGCATGGGGTCGGCAGGTCGGGTTGATATAGGATTGTGCAAGGAACACGGACAATAAGACCCGATTCAATTGGGCCATGATTGAAGAGTACCCTGCATTCCCCCTTTTAGTGGAACAAATAACTTTCCCGGTATGGAAAAAAACTTAACACATTATCTTAAAAGGACAATAAAAAAATGGAGAAAAAAATTGTTAAAGTAACTGCAGCAATATTCGTTAATGACGGTATGCTGCTTATCGCCAAACGAAGACCAACTGCACGATTGCCAAATCTGTGGGAATTTCCCGGTGGTAAAGTTGAACCCGATGAAACACCAAAGGAGTGTTTAAAAAGAGAATTAAAGGAAGAATTTGATATCGATGTGAGTGTTGGAGAATATCTCGGTTCAAACATCCATACTTATGATTTTGATACCATAGAATTGATGGCCTTCAGAGCCTCCTGGGAAAAAGGCGATTTCAAATTGCTTGACCATGAAGAAATCAGATGGATATTTAAGCATGAGCTAGACCAATTTGATTTTGCACCTGCTGATACGGCCTTTGCCGAGCAATTAATGAATGGAAAAATCGAAATTGAAAAGCTAACTTAGTTTGATGTAGATTAGACCGAAAATAGGCTCAAATCGTGATCAGTGATTAAATTTGTATCTAATTTTTTAAATTAAACCGGACAGTTCAAATTGATATTGATTTTCAATTTTGACATGATACAATCTCTAATCATCGCTGATTTTAATTCATTCTCAAGCCGGCCTGAATTAAGGAGATAAAAAATGCCTGTAAAAAAGCTTGAAAAACGGTTTGGAACCATCGCCATAGAAAAGGGATTCGTTGAACCCGAACATATGTTTGAGGCAATGGAGATCCAGATCCGTGAAGATTTGGAAGGTTCCGAGCATCGTCTCATCGGCCAGATCTTATGGGAAAAAGGGTATATAACCACCGAACAGATTGATGAAGTGGTTAAATCTATGGGCATTTAAAAAAAAGCATCTTCTTTCAGATCTCCAGGTAGTTTGTGAGCTTCTAGAAGCTGCAGGAAACGGTGCAGATCACATCTGTATCGCAAATTTACGCCTTATGACCGACCCGATCCCGAAGGCCGAATATCAAAGCAGGCTTACCCAGCTTCATGATCGCAGTCGCGAGCTGATAAATTTGGCAAAAGCCTCGATTCTGCGAAGCGGTCACAAATTTTGAATAAAAAGTTTAGAAATTTTTGATGATTGACAAAACCAAGATAATTGCTCCGATCAACAAGATTAAATCAATGTTCACAAGAGGCACCATCTTCCCATGAAAAGGTCGATCTACCAAAGTATACTTTTATTGCTCTTAGGCTTATTATGTATGACCGGATTTCTGCTTGTAAAGCATATCCTTAAACTTCCATTCGGGCAAACCAATGATGCCCTTCATAAAAAGGGATCCGCCTTTACTCTTGATTTTTTAATCCCCAGTGCAACCTACATTGATGATAAAATGACGATCGGTGAGATCATAAAGATCCGCACCAAGAAGGAAACCTCTTTCTATGAAACTTTTCTCAAATCCATAGCAGATTTGATTCCTGTACGATATCGCCATGTGGCGGATTTCACCGTATTTCTCTTTTGGACCTTTCTCTTCATGACCTTCTTCAGAGTCTTTACCTTTATGGGATATGGGAGGGCGCTTCGTGGAAGCCTTCTTCTCGGGGGCCTAGTCTATTTTTTTATGCCTGACTTTTCACCTGGAAAGATTGACGACACTGCTTTTGTCGGCATTCCTATGTCGATTATCATTCTCCGGGCATATAATTCTCTGAGGAAGAAAAAAAGAGATAGAATAAAAAAAACATAGAGGTGAACAGTTCTTTGATTCTGTAAGAGATGTTTTTCTTCAATATAGCGGCCTGTCTTTGTCACCTCCTTTCATTAGGGCAAAGCGGAAGGTGAGCGTGCATCCTCTAAGGACCCGATGCCTGGGTAAGTTTGATATTCCCTGAGTTTTCTTGCCTTGACGGCCGGGAGATTCAATTCTCAAAATTGTACACTTGTTTTTTCATGAACCCTAACCCCGACAAGCCGGAACCAAAAATATTTGCCACAAAGGCACTAAGATACAAAAGATATATTTATTATTCTTTCTTCGTGCCTTGGTGCCTTAGTGGCAGAACCGAAAAAGTTTTGGCACAAAAAGCACAAAATTTACAACTAAGGAACTAAGGAGTAAATATGTCCAATCTCATAGATAATCCGGAAGAATACTTCAGACAGTTTCTACCGAAAAGGGATCAACTTTTGATGGAACTGGAGGAAGAAGCCCGACGAGAAAAAATTCCCATTGTCGGACCCATTGTCGGTGAACTGCTGCATATTCTGGCAAAGGCAACTCAGTCCCGGCGAATACTGGAACTGGGCACTGCTACCGGCTATTCAACGATTTTTCTTGCCGGGTCTTTTGGGTCCTCTCGGGGAAGACTGGTGACTATCGACAACGATCCGGATATGGCAGCCAGAGCCAAAATTAATTTCCACAGAGCCGGATTGGATCAACAAATTGATATGGTTGTCGGTGATGCTCAGGAAAAACTATCCGAAATGGATCAGTCTTTTGACTTGGTCTTCCTGGATATTGACAAAGAGCACTATACTACAGTTTTGCCGCACTGTCGACGACTGCTGAAAAAGAGCGGGTTACTGATCGCAGATAACGTGGGGTTCAAAGATGCGGATTCTTTTAATCGTTTGATTTCCAAATCTTCGGAATGGAGATCGGTCAACCTTTTCGCGTATCTTCCACTCCACTCACCGGAAAAAGATGGGCTGTGTTTGGCATTGCGACTTTAAAATATCTGTATTCTATAACATTTAACTACCTGAAGAGTCGGGGTGTTTTTCTCTTAAAGCCCCAAATTAAGCGAAATGAATGATCCGCAACGACATCGTACACTGTTTGAATGTATTAGGGATCGTTGCGGATTATTCATGGAGCGGTTAACTTATAAATACTCCCCGATCCCTCTATTACCTATATTGGGATTTAGTTGTATTGAAGGAAGAATTCGTATATTAGTTAATTTGATTAAAGGTTCAAAAAAAATGTGGGTCCCTGCAGCACCGTTTTGCGGGATTTCCGTTTCACTCCAACAAGCTACAGGGTGCTCGGGCGAAGGCGAATAAATTCACATGAACAATTAATTCCGGGATGTAAAAAATGACTTATAACTTCAAGACCCAGTATGCGAAACAACTTTACAACCATGTCTCTAATATTGTTCCGATCATATTAATTAATGATGATGGAATAACCGAACGCGTGAGGATGCAATTCGATGACAGTTCACAGAACGTTGAAATCAGGTACAAAAGCACTGCCGACGAAATTGTGGATATCGCACATGAATTACTCCATGTCCGAATGCAGTTTCATGACCGCTTTCCGCTTCTCTCATGGCCCGCTAATCACCCGAATCTCAGCCCGGGGATAGAGGATCTTGTCAAGCAAATCGGAAATATCGTCAATAACACCTACATCCTTCACCACCTGTTCATCGACACTGAAATGCTTCCGATCAGTAATGTGTTCTATGATGAAATACGTAGAGATATTAAGAGAGGAACCATTTACATCGTTCAGAGCCTTCCCCCCGAGTCCCGTCCCCTGGCTTCAGCATGGCGTTTACGGCTGGCCGATCTGTCATGCTCCCAATTCAGAGAAAAACTGAGCCACGATCAGAATCGGCTTTCAACTTATTTTATTTCTCATTTCCAGAGCAAGGATCCTGTCGTACAGGATTTGTTTATCTACCTCAGACAGAACGTGGTCGGCTCGCGCCTCTCAAATGAGCACGAATTAGGAGATGCGTTGATGAGATTGTGCGACAAACTTGGCCTCCCATCGTGGCTGCATCTTGCCTCTCGACAAAAGATCAATAATAAATGGGTATTGACGCGTTAGAATTGATTGCAAATCAATGCGGTCACGGACTGAAAAGGGAAAAAAGATAAAATAACTTTTGTGGAAATCATCCACAAAGTCTGATTATCCAGAAAAAGATCAAGAAAGGAAGGTATAATATGATTTTGGGATTTAATGGAAGTCCAAAACCCGATAGTAATCTGCGAAGAATAATTGAGATGATGTTAAAAGAATCCGGAAAGGATTATCGGATATATGATCTGGCACAAATGAATATCAAGCCTTGTGTGGGATGTGTCAAGTGTGCCAAGAGCAATCGGTGTGTCATGGAAGACGATATGTTTTCATTATATGATGAAATTGTTGAATCAGAGGCCATTGTTGTCGGAGCGGTAGTATATTTTAGAAAAGCAAATGGGTTTACCCATAATTTTCTTGAACGCCTTTTCCCTTTGCGCCATCGAAACCCACAGACCATGGGAAAGCCGGCGGTCTCAGTAGCTGTAGGAGGTAACGAAGCAGAAATTGTGTCCGACGAAATCAGCTATCATCTAACTAGTTATTTTAATTTTAAAATCGTGGATAAACTCTTCTACAATACCATGACCCCTCCGTGTTTTATATGTGGATTTGGAACAACCTGTCAATATGGGGGTCCGGCACGTTGGATGTCTCCAGAAGAATTTAACAATTTTAATAAGGTAACACCGGAGATGTTTCAAAAATTTGAGACAGATAATAAGATGGTAAAGAAAGTAAAGGAAATAGGGAAAAGATTAGGAAGTATATAAGCTACCTTCATTGATCATTTATTGCACCAGGACTTATTAAGGAGTTAGACAAATAGTGTCTACCTCCTTAAGATTATTTCATAAATGTTTCCAACTCAAACTTAAGTGTTTTCCAGAAAACATCATCTTCGGGTATTTCCTCTCCGAATTCCCTAATGGCTCTTTTTGCCAGGGATAAAAGCGCTTTTTGGAACCTTGGGCCATGATGACGTTCCAAGGTCAATTGTTCCTTGATTATGCTCGCCCGTAAATTTTCACCCGGGTGTTTTTTGAACAGGCCTTGCTTTTTATAATCCTTAGTCATAAAAGCTCGCCACCGGTAAACGGCAACGTGTGCCAATTCGTGAACCAAAGTAACTCTCCAGTCCCCTAAATGAGGCCACAACTGCACAATAATTTTCGCGACCTTACCCTTTTTATAACCTTTATCACCCCCAAAGAATTTTAGTTCTTTGAATGTCATTCGGCCCAGAACCATACCCAGAACCGGCTTAACCTGATTTTTATGAAGAACGTCACCATATTTATTTACAAAATATTTCTCACCGCATCTTCCTTTGTACTCATAACATTTATTTCCATAAATATCCGCATAAACTTGGGTATCCTGTCCCTGTATGCTTAAAATGACATTTAACATACCTGCGGTTTCCAATGCATCTTTTTCTTGTAAAACTACATTCCAGCTTTTTGGTGTGATCCGCTCGGCAAACCGGCGTATTTTTTCTTCATTAAAAGTTAAAATCATGCGATGCTCCCATGCAACTTACCCCGGAAATTTCATGAGGGTTGATCTTTGTAAGATTTCTTTTGTCCTCGCGGTTTCTTTTTTGCGATGATGTTCCTGATCATGATCAAGACCTCCCAGTCCTCAAAGGGTGCCAGAATGCACGCGTAAACATTGAGTTCCATGGCCTCCTTGATAAGATCTCGATGAGCCTGATCACAAAGAAGAAGCACATCGCAGCCGGGGCAAGCAACATTGATTCTTGAATAAATCCTCGCTCCATAATTGTTTACCACCTCGTGGTCCACAAAAACGATCGCACTGCCCTTCCCTCTTATTTTTTTTATAAGCTGTTCGGGATCAGTTGCTATTACCGGATAATAGTTATTTTTCCTGCATAACGCTATAATATTATTGCGGACTTCTTCATTGCCAACAAACATAAGAATAGCCGTTTGTTTTTCAAAAGTATTCAATGTACTACAGTTTTTCACATTTCGATTCCGCCGAATTCCCTCGGCGGTTCGATTTTGCGGTAATATGTCAATCGTCACCGGTCAGGGAAATACATGCCCAAAGTTTTTGAAAGGGGAATTCCTGGAATCGATAAAAAATAAGCGGCGGAGGTGGCAGGTTAGGAGGCCCCCGCCGCTTGCGGGAGTTAGGGTAGGACTCTGAAGCGGTATGACTTAACCTCCCTGGTACATAAAAAATAAAAACCCTTTTCTTCCCCCCAGCCACTGTTAGCAGAAGCGTGGGGGAAGAAGTAATTTTAATGTTTACATGACCGGTGGAATGAAATCAATCGTAAAATCCAGATCCATCATATCCTCGGGCCACATCTTTACGCTCGTCACATCCTGGCCGGGCCAGACTTCCTGGTCATTGATTTTATTGACGATCAATTCCAGAAAGTGAAATTCTGTGAGCTGATACTCGACGATAACCTTTGGCGGCAGCAAAACCGCAAGGCCGGATTCCTTGGAC
>JASFLX010000177.1:0-6563 GCA_050117895.1 Desulfobacterales bacterium
TTTTCGGTCACAAAAAAGGTTCGTTTACCGGTGCCACCCAGGATAAAAAAGGGCTTTTTGAGGTTGCGGACAACGGAACGATTTTTCTCGATGAAATCGGTGAACTCACGCCTCCCATTCAGGTCAAGCTGCTGAGAGCTGTTCAGGAACATGTGTTTAAGCCGGTTGGCGGCAATGAGGATATTTCCGTTGACATCCGGATCATATCCGCAACCAACAAGAAGCTTGAAGATGAAGTGATTGCCGGGAATTTCCGGGAAGACCTGTTTTATCGTCTGAATGTCATCGAAATAAAGGTGCCGCCGCTCAGGGAAAGAAAGAGCGATCTGCGTCTCCTTGCCCAGCATTTTCTGGATAAATATTCTCGGGAAATGGGCAAGGAAATAACAAAAATTTCATCTTACGCCATTGATCTGTTAAACAAATATGATTTCCCCGGCAATGTCCGTGAGCTTGAAAACCTGCTGGAAAGAAGCGTGGCGCTTTCCAGCACCAACATTATTCTTCCGGACAGCCTGGCCCTTTCTGTTCATAAGCGAAGATGGATCGAAGGGATCAAAGACAGGCGTTTCGACCTGGACGAAGTGAAAAACGGGGTTTTTCTAGATTCCATCCTGGAGGAAATTGAAAGGGCGTACCTTGAAAGGGCTCTGGATTGCACCAAAGGAAAAAAACAGGAAGCCGCGGAATTGCTCGGAATCAGTTTTCGTACGTTTCGCTATCGAGTGCAAAAACTGGAAATCGAAAAAAAAATAAAAAAGACGTATCCGGATCAGAAGGTTTGACCAAGAACCAAGTTAGTTCGCTTCGCTCACAATTGGAATGCTGGAATATTGGAACACTGGAATATTGGGTTCTGGGAAAATGGAAAGTTGGGTTATTGTAAAATTCCTCTTAACAGGAATTAAATCGAGGAATGTCATTTTCTTTAAATCATTATTCCAACATTCCAACATTCCATTCTTCCATACGACATAAAGGATGATGCCATCCCTCTGAGGTAAAATTAAAGCCTGACCATAAGGGTAGGGATACTTTACTTTCCTCTCTGTTTTTGACAAATTCTACACCAGCTGACAAAAATTGTCACAGGTTATCCAAAAAGAAAAAAAATTGTTCCCCACGCAATGCAAATCATATTATAGTATTATTACAATATGTTATAATATTATTTCACATTAAAATACTTTCTGGCATGTTATTTGCTACTCATCGATGTAACTTTAATTTTTTAGATAAAAAATAAAATTTAATTAACGGCGATTCTCCAAAGGAGGTGAAAAAAACTAAACAGAGTTTGATTTTAGGGCTCGGACCTGATCGGAATTACTGATTACCTAGTTATCAAAAGAACAATTTAATAATTAAAAACATTTAATGAGGAGGAATGACATGTTACAGAAACTCAGAAGGAACAATCAAAAAGGTTTTACATTGATCGAGCTGATGATCGTTATCGCGATTATCGGTATCCTGGCAGCCATTGCCATCCCTAATTTCCTTGCCTATCGGACCAGGGGGCAGGATTCAGCGGCTCAAAGTGAAGCCAAGAATTTTTACAATGCAGCTATGGCTTATTTTGCGGATCCAACAACTTCAGGTTCATTGGTAACTGCTGGCACTGATTTTGGTGCTTATGTAAATGATGCCGACGTAGATACGATAGCTCCTGGAACTATACATGATGATATGGATGGTACAATTACTCTGAACCCTGCCGCAGGTATTGTATTTAGTCACAGCTTATCCTCTAACTCTTTTACTCTTGATGCCAGTGGAGATGTTAACTAAATCGTTACCATAATGATATGTAGATAAATAAAAAAGGAGGGGATTGCCCCTCCTTTTTTATTTCAATATTTAAAACAGATTAAATTTATGTTTTTCCCAATAACAAGTAGTCTGAAGGTTAAAAAGCGATTAAATGGATGCAAAATAGATTTTTTAGACATTTAAGGGTTGAGTATAAAAATAGCTGATATAGACTGGGATTATGAAAACCGGCGCTTAACAGACATACAATAAAATCCGTTAAAAATGAATCATAGAATCCTGGAAAATACAGGGACATTCCTTTTATGCGCAACTATTATGGTGTATTTTTGCACGGAATTTATACTGAATCTCACCCCTCCCATATCCCGCGATGCCCTGATCCATCACCTGGCCGTTCCCAAACTCTGGCTTAAGCACGGCGGCTTATATGAAATACCCTGGGCGGAATACTCCTATTACCCGATGAATATCAATCTTTTTTATCTGGTCTGCCTATATCTTAAAAATGACATTGCTCCAAAATTCATTCACTTTGGCTTGGGCCTGGGCACGGGATGCCTGATTTATCTTTATCTTAAACAGAAGCTCGGCCGGAACTGGGGATTATTGGGCATGGTTATCTTTGTCACGACGCCCATAGTGGTCTGGCTGTCCACATCGGCATATGTAGATTTGGGAATGACCTTTTTTATCACCGGGAGTGTTCTATCGTTTATAAAATGGCGTGATTCAGAATATAGCAAGCTCAAATGGCTTTTGATTTCTTCATTCTGTATGGGAATCGCCATTGGATCAAAATACAATGCTCTTATTGCCTGGTTTATTGTAAATCTTATGGTGATGTTGAGCTATGTACGGGACACCAATAAACAAATAGGCGCACTTCAATACGGTATAACGTTTTTTATTATCACGGCATTTGTTGCTTCACCCTGGTATTTGAAAAATTATTTTCAGACAGGTAATCCGTTTTATCCTCTTTTTAACAGCTTTTTTAAATTGCTACATCACCAGCCGGTTCAAGAAATATTGCATGGACATGCAATTGAAAAAACCGGAAAGATTAGTTTCTTTAAAATGAGAGAAGTCATGTACGGAGAAAGTTTCTGGGAAACCGTGTTGATTCCCATCCGTATGTTTTTTCAGGGGAAAGATAATAGCTACCAGTATTTTCAAGGCTCCTTAAATCCGATTCTAATCGTATTTTCACCCTTTATATTACTTAACAAAAGATATGGTAAAGACAAACTTTATTTTGCGCTCTTTTCTGTTTTTTTTGTAATAATGGCATATTTCTTAACCGCCAAACAGGTTCGGTATATTCTTCCTGTCTTGCCATTTTTGGCTATCCTTGCTGTCATGGGCCTAAAAGACCTTGTGTGTAAGCTGGGAGAGACAACTCTTTTTTCTTCTTTGCGATTCGACAGAAATGTCAGATCCGGGTTCAAAATGGTTCTTTTTGTCTGTATCTTAAGCTTATTGGTTTTAAATTTTTTATACTTAAAAAAACGGGCGGATATTATAAAACCCTTTCCATATGTGTTCGGACAGGAAGCTAAAAATGCCTTTCTTAAACGGCATCTTTTGTACTATGATGCAGTTGAATACATCAACCAAAGCTTACCGAAAGATGCTAAGATTTTTAACATGTTCCTTGGTAGACGCGGCTATTATCTGGACAGAGATTATAAGAATGAGTCTTCATTCGGAATGTCTACCATCAGGCATATGATAAACAGTTCTTCCGATGACGGAAAGTTTATGGCATATATTCGGTCTATGAATGTTACACACATCCTGATGCGAACCGATCTGGTTAACAGGTATTTACAGGAAAATTTCTCAAAAAAAGAAATTAAACGTTTTTCGAATCTTGTAAGCAAATACTGGAAAAAGGTCTACGGAAATAACGGTTGTGCTGTATGGGATATTCAGGATAGAGGGCAGCGGTAAAAAAGAAAAAAGTTTCATCCCGATTAAACAACTTCTTGTTGAACCGGGCAGGCAAAGCGAACTTACATGGTTATGATCGACAAAAAAAACTATAAGTTAATTAATACGAAAACTGATTTTCGGATACTATTATTGGTCAGTTTGTGTTTGGCCCTTACAATTATTCTTGCTTATGGGCAGGCAAGTAATCTTGATTTTGTCGGTTATGATGATGAATTGTATGTTACCGAAAATCTCAATGTTCAGAAAGGACTTACCGCTGAAGGACTTAAATGGGCTTTTACCACTTTCCATTCCGCAAATTGGCATCCGTTGACCTGGCTTTCTCATATGATTGATTGTGAACTGTATGGATTAAATCCCATGGGTCACCATTGGACAAATTTAATACTCCATACGGCCAATACCATTTTATTATTTTTAATACTTAAAGTGATGACCGGATCGATCTGGAGAAGTGCATTTGTGGCAGCCCTTTTTGCATTGCATCCGCTCCATGTGGAGTCTGTAGCGTGGGTTTCGGAGCGAAAAGACGTTTTAAGCACCTTTTTTGGTTTGTTGATGATTGGTGCATATTACCGTTATGTCAAAGCACCTGACGTTAAGAACTACCTAATGGTTGTGGTATTCTTTAGTTTGGGTCTTATGGCCAAGCCCATGCTGGTAACATTCCCATTTGTTCTACTTTTGCTGGACTTCTGGCCGCTTAACAGATTCCATTATAAGAATAATTATCTTTTACAAACTGAAACAACGCCCTGTTATGGTTCTAAAGGAATTTTTCGACTTATTTTAGAAAAGATTCCTTTGTTTATCCCGGTTGTTATTTCAAGCGGCTTGACTTTTTTAGCACAAAAAAGCGGGGGTGCGGTGAAAACTTTAGAGTCGTTGTCGCTGAAACTCCGTATCACGAATGCCCTTGTTTCATATGTAAGCTATATAGTAAAGGCGATTTGGCCATGTAACCTGGCGGTCTTTTATCCGCATCCAGGAAGTGCTTTGCCGGCATGGCAGATATCCGGGGCGGCTTTTGTGATCGCTGTGGCGATATTTTTATCCATACGGTTGTTAAAGAAATTTCCGTATATAGCGGTCGGACTATTCTGGTATCTTGGGACCCTTATACCGGTTATCGGACTGGTACAGGTGGGCAATCAAGCAATGGCCGATCGATACACCTATATCCCTCTAATAGGTTTTTTTATCATTGTTGCTTGGGGTCTTTCAGACCTTTCTATAAGATGGCGTTATAGAAAAATCTTTCTTGTATTACCGACCGTAATCATCCTTTCGGCTATGGTTGTGGGTACTTCTTCTCAATTACCTTATTGGAAAAACGGCATTACCCTGTTTGAACGTGCCGTTGAAGCAACTAAAAACAACTATAAGGCACAAAACAATCTGGGAACGGCATATGCCCAGGTTGATATTGATAAAGCCGTTTTCCATTTTAAGGAGGCGCTGAAAATAAAACCCGACTATGCCACGGCGCTTTACAATCTGGGAACATCTATCTTAAAAAAGGGGAATTATGATGAGGCGGTTTTATATTTTAATAAAGCAATTAAAATCGATCCCCAAAGAACAGGTTCACGCTTGAATCTGGCAAATGTGTTGTTTGAACAGGGGAGGCATGATGAAGCGATTTTCCATTATAATGAAATTATTAAAACCGATTCCGAAAATGCTGATGCACGTATGAATTTGGCAAATGTGTTGTATATACAAGGAAAGTGTGATGAAGCGATTTCCCAATATAAGGAATTGATTAAAACCGATCCCGAAAATGCTGATGTGCATTCTAACCTGGCATATGTGCTATCTATCCAAGGGAAGCTTGATGAGGCGGTTTTGCACTATAATGAGGCAATTAAAATTCAACCAAAACATGAAAAGGCACACTATCATATTGGAAATATATTGATGAAGCAGGGAAAAATAAAAGAAGCGTTCGCTCATTTCGCCGAAGTCATTAAAATTAAACCTGACTATGTTCAAGCGTATAATAAAATAGGACTGATACTGTATAAGCAGGGGAAAGTTAGTAAAGCCAAAGTGTTTTATTCAAAGGCGCTTCAACTCGACCCGGGTTTTTCTGAAGCACGCATTAACCTTGATATTTTGCACAATAGTGTATTGTCAAAATGAAAGATAATAGCTGATTCAAATTAAAAGGTTAAAACCTTATCATCAGCTAAACGATTAATATAAAATATATAAAAATTGATTACAATGGATCGAAGAAAATTCCATAAAACACCTATCAATTGCAATGTCAATTCTAACAATCAAACCAGATCGTTAGGTTCTTTTTTTACATCCGAATTCATATTGTTATTGGTGTTGGTGGTTTGTATTTGTTTTATCTACACAAACAGCATTAAAGGCCCTTTTGTTTTTGATGATATAGCTAGTATTCAGGATAATCCTCATATTCGCTTAACAAAGCTCACATTAGATGGAATAATCCGTCCCGGATTCGAAAGTCCTTGCTCCCGTCGCCCTCTGGCCAATATAAGCTTTGCATTGAACTACTATTTTAACAATTATAATGTGGCAGGTTATCATATCGTAAATATCCTGATTCATATAACAACGGGAATAATTTTATTTTATTTTATAAAAGTCACTTTTGGATTGTTAAACTTTCAAAACCCACAACTCAAAGTTAAAAAAAATACGTTATCTGATAAGCGGAATTGTGTAACTCATAATACCATCAACTCAAGCAGTTCAATCTCACAACATTATATTCGCCCGACATCCGCCGATCTTGTATTCATATCATTTTTTACCACTTTGATCTGGCTTGTTCATCCCATTCAAACCCAGAC
>JASFLX010000178.1:0-6546 GCA_050117895.1 Desulfobacterales bacterium
CAGAAGCCGGGAGCATCCAATCAATACTGAATGACACACAGAGTAAACTTGAAGCTTTGGATGCAGGTCTCATGGAGCATGAACGGACCATAGAAGAACAAGAGTCTATTATCGACAAGTTGAAGAAAGAGTATAGGGACTATGAATCTGATTTACGAATAAATCTCGAAAAGGGAAAAAAGACTCAGGTAAAGCTTAGATCTGTAAAAACAAACAGAGAGTATCAATCATTATTAAAGCAAATTGAAGAGGAAAAGGCCAAAAATTCCAAAATTGAAGATAAGATGATCGAATGCCTGGATCTCATGGATGAGACGGAGAAGATCATCGCAATGAAAAAGGATGAATATTTAACACTCTCCGATAGCGTAAAAAATGAAAAAGAGATCATTAAACAAGAATCGAAACAGGGGAGGATAACGCTTTCGAAACTTGATGAAGACCGGGAGAAAGTTACCTGTATGATAGACCCGGAATTAATGAAAAAGTACTTAATGATAAAGAAACAAAATTCGGGCGGACTTGCAGTGGTTCCGGTAAAGAATGCCCTATGTCATGGATGTAATATGAATCTTCCTCCCCAGTTGTATAATGAACTTTTTCTTGGCGATAGCTTAAAGTTTTGCCCCAATTGTCAGAGGATTATATACTTAAAGGACTCATAATTTCATTTATATGGATGACAGATAAAAACGGTCCGAGCAGCCCAGATGATCGCTGGATCAAAAAAATCCAGAGGAAAGTCCGAACACCATAGGGCAGGGTGCTTCATAACGTGAAGTCGCGGCAACGTGAAGGAAAGTGCAACAGAAAATATACCGCCCCGTGTTTAAGCGGGGTAAGGGTGAAAAGGTGCGGTAAGAGCGCACCAGTTCCCTGGGTGACCGGGGAAGCTTTGTAAACCCCACCCGGTGCAAGACCAAATAGGGGAGCGTTTGAGAGCGGCCCGTTCAAGCTCCCGGGTAGGTCGCAAGAGGTGTCCGGCAACGGGCATCCATAGATGAATGATCGTTATCCAGTCCGGGGCAACCCGAATTGGACACAGAATTCGGCTTATTGGCTGCTCGGACCGTTGTTTTGAATCCTGGATGCTGGGTTCCGGATACTCGATTTGTAGTTTTTTCTTGCTCCGAAGACCCCAGAGTAGGAGGGATCTTCGAAAAGAATCCAGCATACAGTTTTAAAGGGTGATGCATATGCTTCAGATAGAAGAACTCGAGGTCGAAGTCGGCGGAAAAACCATATTAAATAACCTTAACATGGAAATACCCAAAGGACAAACCCACGTACTTTTCGGACCCAATGGATCCGGCAAGACCAGCTTGATGATGACCATTATGGGATTTTCCGGATATAATGTGACCCACGGAAAGATTACGTTTAAAGGTGAAGACATCACCGAAATGCCCATAAACGAGCGGGCTCGACTCGGCATCGGCGTTTCGTTTCAAAGGCCTCCGACGATTAACGGGTTAACCACAAGAAATATTGTTGAAATCTGTGACGTAGATCGTTCAGTAAATGTTGATGAACTGGCAAAAGAGCTTAATTTCACCGATCTTCTTGACAGAGATGTAAACCGAAATTTTTCAGGGGGAGAAATAAAACGTTCCGAACTCCTTCAGCTTATGGCACAACAGCCGGATCTTGTTCTTCTTGATGAGCCCGAATCAGGAGTTGACCTTGAAAGCATTGTTGTTATCGGTGATACAATCAATTCACTTTTGGGCCGGCAAATCAAATGTCCCCAGAACAGACCTCATAAAAAGGTAATCGGTGAGCATGCAAAATCCGCACTGGTTATTACCCACACCGGACACATACTGGATTACATCACGGCAGATAAGGGTCAGGTCCTCTATAACGGAGTGTTATGCTGTTCGAGAAACGCCAGAGAGATTCTAAAGTGGATCAGAGAATACGGATATGAGGAGTGCGTCAGATGTTCAAACGAGATAATGTCTTGGATATAACTATTGAAAACTACAACGTTGATGCAAATGATCATGCGTATGTTGAAACGTTATCACAGATTGAGCCCACAGATGCAAAGCAGTTTTTAGACGTGGGTGTGGATATTGATGAACATGCTCGTATCGGCACTTTTATTCAAAAAGACAATTCCGTGGTACACTGCAAAACCAGGCAGGAGGGTATCGAAGTCATGGGCATATCCCAGGCCCGGGAAAAACACCCATGGCTTTCAGATTATATGTGGAAAAACATATCTCCGGATACAGACAAATTTACCCTGCAAGCCAATAAGAATTCACGCGAAGGTTACTTTATTCACGCTCTTGCCGGTGTTAAAACAAAAAATCCGATCCAATCATGTCTATATATCGCCAAAGAAGGATTTTCACAAAATGTTCATAATGTCGTCGTCGCGGAACAAGGATCGGAGCTACATATCATTACCGGGTGTGCCACCGCTCCTCACCTGGTATCAGGCCTGCATATAGGAATTTCAGAATTTTATGTGAAAAAAGGCGCCAAGGTTACGTTTACTATGATTCATGACTGGGGGGAAAAGATCAATGTCCGACCCAGAACCGTGATCTATGTTGAGGAAGGCGGAACCATCGTTTCTAATTATATTTCCTTAAAGCCCGTGGGGTCTCTTCAGATGTTTCCGACCACCCATTTGAACGGAAAGGGAGCTGTAGCGCGATTTAACAGTGTTCTTGTCGCAGGACCGGGGAGTTTTCTGGATGTGGGTTCACGGATTGTATTGAATGCTCCTGATACGCGCGCTGAAATAATATCGCGCGGAATTTCATCAGGAGGATCAATTATTGCCCGTGGCGATCTTGTGGGCAAAGTTGCCGGTATTAAAGCACACCTGGAGTGTCACGGTTTGATATTAAAAAACGGACTCATGCAGGCTATTCCGGAGCTTTCCGGATACGTTCCCGGCGTGGAAATGTCTCACGAAGCGGCTGTGGGAAAAATCGATCAGCAGGAAATAGAGTATCTAATGGCAAGAGGTCTTGATGAGGAAGAGGCAATATCTACCATTGTTCGAGGTTTTTTAAATGTGGACATCGAAGGATTGCCGACCGATTTGAAAAAGAAACTCGACGAGACGATTGCTGAAACTCAAAAGGAAATGATGTAGATAATGAAATTTCAGAAAACCGTTTGCGACATTTCTTTTGCGGAGAAAGTTAGAATATTTTCTCACGATTATTTGAAAGCGTGCATTTATATTTCAAATTTTGATTCTTCCCGTTATCTTTTTACCAAAAAACTTTTTTCAGAGCTGATCGCCACCTCCCAGGTTCTGGAAGATTTTCTCGATTTTCACGGCGCTAAAAACAACAAGGAGTGGTTTTTTTACAGGGAGCTTTCCGCTGCTGTCAGGCATCTAAGCCTTGGTGGCTACTCGCAGACACATATTTTAAATCGTCTCGATTTCTATGGTCTCCCGGATACTGAGATTTTTGAAAAGGAAGGCACTTCTACGCTTTATTTTATAAGAAAGACGATAATGAAATTGGCCCCGATTATACTGAATGAGGCCCGCCGGCTGAACATCCCCATACCTGACGAGAGTTATGATATGGCTGAATTCCCCGGTATTATAACCGGCGAGATGCTCGATTATGATATTGATGATACGGATAAGGACCAACAGAAAAAGCATATCGTTAAAATTGCAAGTGAATTTTTGAGCATCGCTGCAACGTTTGATCATCTCAAATTTTATGAGCCATATGATCTGAAAGAGATATTGAAGATTGTTCCGGAAAAGGTCAATGAAGTGAATATGAGGCGTTTTGAAATGCTGGTTCATAACCTTCAATCTTCTTTTGATACATATGTGATCCACGGCGGATATCGGTTTGGCAACAGAAAGCTCAAAGATTTACGGGGTTATTTCTCGGTTGTATTTCATCTTCTTCAAATGATCGGAAGGTTGTTACATTTTTATGAGCGGCATTTACATAAAGCAGGATATAAAAATATTTACAAAAAAGTTCAGGATCGATTATCCGCCATGATTGACCCGGAAGAGCTTCTGGATCGAACCATTAATTACGGATTCTACTATGTTTGCCACTTTCTTACTACCGGTAAAGAAGTTGCCAGGGAGATACTCAATGAAAATATTGAGCGTTCTTCCATTACCGTGGGTGTTCCTGTAAAGCTCGGCTTCCACAGCAGACCCAGTCTTTTGGTGGCTAAAATCGTTCAACACTATGGGGGACAAGTGGAACTCTGTGTGGGCCGAGACCGGTTTGATGCCAGCAGTGTATTGGATATTCAATGGGCAGGGGGCAAGATACAGAAAGAAAACATTACCGAAGTTTCTTTCGAAGGTGACACTCGGGCATTAAATGATATTGAAATCCTTGCAGGTGTCAATTACGGTGAAGATACAATGGGAAAAGGAATTCCACTTCCCAAGGAACTGAAATACCTGAAATAACATTTTGTTGTTTTTGTATCTTTTTGAAATTAAATGGGTTTTCGGAAGATCGAGCTTTTTGCCTCATACATGGAAAAATGGAATGATGGAATATTGGAATGATGATTTAAAGAAGATGACATTCTTCTATTTAATTCCCGTCAATAGAAATTTTACAATAACCCAGCTTTCCATTTTCCCAGAACCCAATATTCCATCATTCCAATTGTGAGCGAAGCGAACTAACTTGTAAGTTATGGTTTCTGCAATTATTGTTGCCGCCGGCAAAGGCATCCGGATGAATGATAGGACCCGCAAGCAGTACCTGGACCTTGCGGGCCGGCCGATTCTGGCTCATTCGGTAATGGCATTTGATGCATGTGATCTGATAGATAAAATCTTTCTGGTTATCCCCGAAGATGATATCGAATATTGCCGAAATAGCATAATTCCTATGCTGAAGCTTAAAAACAGGCTTGATCTTATACCTGGTGGAGAAAAACGGCAGAATTCAGTATATAATGCTCTTCAAGCCATGGATAAAAAGACGGACATGGTCGTTGTCCATGACGGCGTACGTCCTTTTATTCAGCCTGAAAAACTGGAGTCGTGTATACTCGGCGCAAGAAAATTTGGTGCCTGTATCCTTGCCATACCTGCCGGCGATACGATTAAGTGTGTGGGCAAATCGGGCTTTATCAAAAAAACACTTGAAAGAGACAACATCTGGCTTGCCCAGACCCCCCAGGCATTTAAATATGATTTAATCAAAAAAGCCCATGAAACGGCACGTCATGATGGATATACCGGTTCTGACGATTCGATGCTTGTGGAACGGCTGGGGATAGACGTAAGAATTATTAACGGCAGTAAAGGCAATATTAAGGTTACTGTCCGGGAAGATCTGGTTGTGGCACGGACGATGCTTGGTTTGATAACCGGATAAGGATCTGTGATGCCTATCTATGAATACGAACATTTAAAGAAATCATGCTCACTGGGTAAAGTGTTTGATGTAAAGCAGTCGATTCGGGACAAATCACTGATGCAATGCCCTAACTGCGGTGGGCCGGTGCGAAAACTCATTTCTCGAATCAATATCAGCACACCTAAAACCAACAGTGAACTGCGCGACCTTGGTTTTACCAAGCTTGTAAAAAGAGATGACGGTGTTTATGAGAATGTAACGGCTCGTGATGGTGATAGTCGCATGGTCATCCGGGGTAAATCCGAAACCCTTCCGGATTTGAAAAAAACAATTAAAGATTAACTAGTGCCCATCCAGAAATGGTAGATTTTGGTTTCCGGCAAGGCCCGAGCGAGTTCTCAACCGCAGGCATAGCGCGCTATGTCGAGGATTGAAAACGAGCGAAAACGCCGCCGGGGGCCGAAAGATGCCGTTTATGGATGGGCACTAACTACATTTCAGAAAGGAATATGCACAAGAATATGTGCATCATGCCCTGATTACTGTGCTTATTTATAAATAATTTGAAGAAGTTCTGCTCCTCGTATTTATCCAATCTGCTTCAAATATAGTTGTTTAAAAAAAATTTAAAAAGATTTGCAATCCCTTTTTGATAATAATTTTCTTACCTATCGGGGCTAAAAGCCCCCTATCCGCCAACAGTTGGTTCCACCGTTAACCCACATAATTTAAATTCCGATAAGCCTTATAACTTATTGTTTTTATTGCTATATAATAGGAGCCTGTTTGTGGGGTCATAATGGAATAATGCAATGCCGGAATTTAGGGGTAAAGGGATCAACAAACCATTTTCATCGTAAAAAACTTCTTCAAACTCGTCATTCCATTAACCCATCATTCCATTATTCCAATTGGGGCAAAGTCCCTCAGTTCTTTTTGGCATGATTCTTGGAGGAGCTTTTCTCGGTCGGGGATTTCCCCGAACCTTATTTGAGTTTCTATTAACAACTATTTATCAATGAAAGGAGGAAAAAATGTCAAAGGCAAAAATGGGGTTAATTTTGTGTATTGCAGTGGTAATGGTTATGGCATTTAGTGTGCCGTCTTGGTCCGGGAATACAGGAAAGATTAATCTTAACAAAGCAACAGCTGCAGAACTTATTCAGCTTAAAGGGATAGGGCAAAAATACGCAGAGAGAATCGTAGA